>NZ_JALPKP010000020.1:0-89696 GCF_051383635.1 Geodermatophilus sp. CPCC 205506
GCCGCGCGGCGGGGCTGGCCGGTGGTCGCGGAGCCGTCGAGCGGCGCGTGGGACGCCGCGGCGCGCGGGGGAGCGCTGCTGCTCGGTGCGCCGGTGTGGCTGGCCGCGCACCGGCCCGACCGGGTGCTCGTCGTCGGCCGACCCACGCTGTCCCGGCCGGTGTCGGCGCTGCTGGCCGACCCGGACGTCCGGGTGGAGACGGTCGCCGCCGCGCCGCGCTGGGCCGACGCCGGGCGGTCGACGGCGGCCGTGGGGGTGCTGCCGGCAGGGGAGGCCGCAGCCGCCCCGGCCTGGCGGGCCGCCTGGTCGGCCGCGGCCGCGCGGGTCGGGACCGCCGTGGACGGGCTGCTCGACGCGGCCGAGGGGCTGACCGCGGGCCGGCTGGCCCGCGACCTGGTGGCCGGCCTGCCCGACGGCGCGCTGCTGGTGCTGGGGTCGTCGACCCCGGTCCGCGACGTCGACCGGCTGGCCGTCCCCCGGGCGGGGCTGACCGTGCTGGCCAACCGCGGCGTCGCCGGCATCGACGGCACCGTCTCCACCGCCGTCGGCGCCGCGCTCGCGCACCGGCGGGCCGGGGGCGGCCCGGCGGTGGCGCTCCTGGGCGACCTCACGTTCCTCCACGACCTGCAGGGCCTGCTGGGCGGCGACGGCGAGCCCCGGCCCGACCTCACGCTGGTCGTGCCCGACAACGACGGGGGCGGCATCTTCGCCCAGCTCGAGCCGGGGCAGCCGCAGTACGTGGCCGGCTACCGCCGGGTCTTCGGCACCCCGCACGGGCGGGACCTGGTCGCGGTCGCCGAGGCGCTGGGCTGGCCCGCCGTCCGGGTCGAGCGGCCCGGCGACCTGCGCGCCGCCGTCGCCGCAGGCGGGCCGCGGGTCGTCGTCGTCCGCACCGACCAGCGGGTCGAGGCCGAACTGGCCGGCCGGCTCCGCACCGCGGCGATCGAGGCCCTGGGAGGCCCGGGATGACGACGACGCCGGCCACCGTCGACGAGTACCTGGCCGCACTGCCCGAGCAGGTCCGCGATCGGGTGGCCGCCATCCGCTCGGCGATCCACGAGGCGGTGCCCGGCACCGAGGAGCGGATGAGCTACGCGATGCCGACGTTCGTCCTCGACGGCCGGCCGCTGGTGCACGTCGCCGCCTGGAGCCGGCACATCGCGCTCTACCCGCTGCCCCGGGCGATCGCCGACGCCGACCTCGAGCGGGCGGTCGCGCCGTACCGGGGCGCCAAGGACGCGATGCACCTGCCGCACCGGCAGGACCTGCCGCTGGACCTCGTGGTCCGCGTGGTGTCCGAGCTGGTCCGGTCCCGAACGGGGCCGACCGGTACCGGTTGAGCCGGTGATCCTCGGGGCACCGTCAGGCCACGGTGCACGGGGCCGCCGGCAGTTCCGCGCACCCAGGCCCGGTGGTCGAAACCCTGGCTGCCGGGCCGCCCCGGCCCGTTCGACGCCACACCAGCAGAGGAGTGCGCGATGGTCAGCCCCGAGCCCGAGACCGGTCGCGAGTTCTGGCGAGACATCAAGCCGATCGAGAACGTCTTCCGCAAGGACGCCGCCCCCGAGATCTTCCTGCCCAACACCCTGGACGACGACGAGCGGTACTTCATCCCGCTGTCGGACACCGTGGGATCCCGGCCGCTGTGGATCTCGCTCTCGCAGAACCGGTGGGCCGACGTGCTGTGGGCCAAGGAGGCCGGGCTGGTGAACCGGCACTACCACCCGCACCAGGTCTTCGGCTACACGCTGTCGGGGAAGTGGAGCTACCTGGAGCACGACTGGGTGGCCACCCGGGGCACCTTCGTCTACGAGACGCCCGGCGAGGCGCACACCCTGGTCGCGCACGAGTCGGACGAGCCGATGCGGGTGCACTTCAACGTGACCGGCCCGCTGATCTGGCTGGACGAGGACGGCCAGCCCAACGGCACCTTCGACGCCTACGACTACCTCGAGCTGGCCCGCGACCACTACGAGAAGGTGGGCATCGGCGCCGCCTACGTGGAGACGCTCCTGCGCTAGCCCTCGAGGGCGGCCTGGAAGGCGGCGAACTTCGCCTGCGTCTCGGCGAGCTCGGCAGCGGGGTCGGAGCCGGCGACGATCCCGCAGCCGGCGAACAGCCGGGCCGTGGCGGGTTCGTCGTCGCTCAGCTGGGCGCAGCGCAGGGCGAGGCCGAACTCGCCGTCGCCGCGGGCGTCCAGCCAGCCCACCGGGCCGGCGTAGCGGCCGCGGTCCATGCCCTCCAGCTCGCCGATCAGCCCGGCGGCGGCGGCGGTGGGGGTGCCGCAGACCGCGGCGGTCGGGTGCACGGCGCCGACCAGCTCCAGCAGCCCGGCCCGGCCGCGGGCCCCGCCGGGCCGCTGGACGCCGGTGACGTCGGTGGCCAGGTGCCGCACGTTGGCCAGCGTCAGCAGCTCCGGCTCCGCCGGCGCGGTCAGCGAGCTGCAGTGGGGCTCGAGCGCGCGCACCAGCGAGTCGACGGCGAGCGCGTGCTCGGCGCGGTCCTTGCCCGAGGTCAGCAGCGCCGCGGCCAGCCGGTCGTCGTCGGCGCCGGCGCCGCGCGGCGCCGTCCCGGCCAGCACGCGCGAGGAGAGCTCCCGGCCGGTGCGGCGCAGCAGCAGCTCCGGGGTGGCGCCGAGCAGGCCGTCGACGGCGAACGTCCAGCAGCCGGGGAACCGGGCGGCCAGCCGGGCCAGCAGCGCGCGGGGGTCCAGCGGGGCGTCGGCGGTGACCAGCAGGTCGCGGGCGAGCACGACCTTCTCCAGCTCGCCGGCGGTGATGCGCTGCACCGCGGCGGTCACGGTCGCGCACCACGACGCGGGGTCGAGCGCACCGTCGGCGTAGCGCAGCCGGCCCAGGGGCGCGGGCTCCGGCGCGGCGGTGGGGAGCACGTCGGCCGGGTCGGCGTCGCCGGTGGTGGTCACCCACGCGACGCCGTCGCGCCGTCCGACGACGACCTCGGGGACGACGAACACCGACGTCCCGGCGGCCGGGTCGAAGGCGATGCTGGCGAACACGACCGGCCCCGAGCCGGGGACGCCGAGAGGGTCGTCGACGACCAGGCCGGCGCTGTGCTCCTGCCACCACGCGGCCGCCTCGGCCAGCGCCCGCGGGCCGGACACCTCCAGCCGCGCGGCCTCACCCCAGCCGACCAGCCCCTCGCCGCGGCGGACCCAGGAGAGGGCGCCGCTCGCCGGGAGCAGGTCGAGCAGGCGCGGGGTGTCCTCGAGCGGCGTCGTCGTGACGGCGGGCGTGACCGACCGGGGGGAGGTCACGGCGGCCGCTGTCACGGACCCAGCGTAGGCAGCCCGGTAGCGTCCCCGCCGTGGGAGACCGGGGAGAGGACGCACACACCGCCGGCCTGCGGGCCGGTCTGGACAAGCGCCCCGCCGACGTCGCCGCGATGTTCGACCAGGTCGCCGCGCGCTACGACCTCACCAACACGGTGCTCTCCGCCGGACTCGACGCCTCCTGGCGGCGGGCCACCCGCGAGGCCCTGGGCGCGTGCCCTGGGCAGACGGTGCTCGACGTCGCCGCCGGGACGGCGGTCTCCACGGTGGAGCTGGCCGCCGGCGGGGTGACCGCGATCGCGTGCGACTTCTCGCAGGGGATGCTGCGGGCCGGCGCCGCCCGGGCGGTGCCCAAGGTGGCCGGCGACGCGATGGCCCTGCCGCTGGCCGACGAGAGCGTCGACGGCGTCGTCATCTCCTTCGGCCTGCGCAACGTCGCCGACCCCGACGCCGCGCTGCGCGAGTTCTCCCGGGTGACCCGGCCCGGCGGCACGCTGGTGGTCTGCGAGTTCTCCAGTCCCACCTGGACGCCGTTCCGCACCGTCTACACCGAGTACCTGATGCGCGCGCTGCCGCGGATCGCCCGCGCGGTGAGCAGCAACCCCGACGCCTACGTCTACCTGGCCGAGTCGATCCGGGCCTGGCCCGACCAGCCGGCGCTCGCCGCCCGGCTGGCGGCGGCCGGGTGGGCCGACGTCGGCTGGCGCAACCTCACCGGCGGGATCGTCGCGCTGCACCGCGGCCGCAAGCCCCGCGCCTGACCCCCGGCCCCGCTGCAGGGGCCCTCGGCGAGCTCGCGAGCGGTGGGGTAGCGCGTGTTTCTGGGCGCCGCTCGGAAGCCGACTTGTCACCCGTGTCACAGCCGGGCCTAGAGTAGTGACCGACAGACTTTGTGAAGCAATTCACAAAGTCGGGCGCGGAACTCCGGGGAGGGGTCGAGGTGGACGGCGGCGACCGGCGGGCCGACGTGGTCGTCGTCGGCGCCGGCCCGGCGGGGTCGTCGGCCGCCTGGCACCTCGCCCGGGCCGGCCTCGACGTCGTCGTCCTGGAGAAGTCCCGGTTCCCCCGCGAGAAGGTCTGCGGCGACGGGCTCACCCCGCGGGGGGTCAAGGCGCTCGCCGACCTGGGCGTGGACACCACCGGCTGGGTGCGGCACAAGGGGCTGCGGGTCACCGGCGGCGGCCGGGTGGTCGAGGTCGACTGGCCGCGGCTGGACCACTGGCCCGCGTACAGCCTGGTGCGCAACCGCCGCGACCTCGACGCCGGCCTGGCCGCGCACGCCGAGACCGCCGGCGCCCGGCTGGTGCAGGACGTCACGGTCACCGACCCCCTCCTCGACGACGCCGGCCGGGTCGCCGGCGTGCACGCCACCGAGGGCCCCGACCGGGTGCCGGTCACCTGGCGGGCCCGGCTGGTCGTCTCCGCCGAGGGGCTCTCCGGCCGGCTGGGCAAGGCCCTCGGCCTGGTCCGCCGCGAGGACCGGCCGATGGGCGTCGCCGTCCGTCGGTACGTGTCCTCCCCGCGCGCCGACGACGACTACCTCGACATCTCCTTCGACCTGTCGGCGTCCGGGCCCAGCGCGGACGGCATGCCCGGGTACGGCTGGGCCTTCGGCATGGGCGACGGCACGAGCAACGTCGGTTTCGGCCTGCTCGACACCCGCCGCGGCTCCGGCGCCGAGCCCCGGACGGTGCTCCGCGAGTGGCTGGCCACCCTCCCACCCGAGTGGCAGTACGACGAGGAGCACGCGGTCACGCCGCTGCGGGGCGCGGGCCTGCCCATGGCACTGCACCGGCGCCCGGCGTACACCCGCGGGCTGCTGCTCGCCGGGGACGCCGCGGGCACGGTGAACCCGTTCAACGGCGAGGGCATCAGCTACGCGCTGGAGACCGGCGCCATGGCCGCCGAGGCCGCGGCCGAGGCGCTGGCCCGCCCCGAGGGCCCGGCCCGGGAGGCCGCGCTGCGCCGCTACCCGGCCCGGCTGCGCGAGGAGTACGGCCGGCACCACCGGCTGGGCACGGCGTTCCTCGCCCTGCTCGCCCGGCCGGGCCTGGTCCGCTTCGCCACCGCGCACGGGCTGACGCGGCCGGCGATGGTCACGGCCGCGCTGAAGCTCATGGGGAACCTCTCCGACGGGCGCGACGGCGATCGGTTCGACCGCGTCGTCGCCGTCCTCACCCGGCTGGCACCGGCGGTCTGAGCCATGCGCGCCGTCACGTCCAGCCGCCATGTCGACACGCTGTGTCGAAGGTCACCTGCTGCCCTGTCCGTGATCTCCGCCGCCGTAGGGTGCCGCTGATGCTCTCGACCTACGTCCCGATCGTCGGGCTGTTCGCGCTGGCCGCGGCGTTCGCGCTGTTCTCGGTCACCGTCGCCCCGTTCGTCGGGCCCCGCCGGTACAACCAGGCCAAGCTCGCCGCCTACGAGTGCGGCATCGAGCCGGTCGACCAGCCGCTCACCGGCGGTCGGTTCCCGGTCAAGTACTACCTGGTCGCGATGCTCTTCATCGTCTTCGACATCGAGATCGTCTTCCTCTACCCGTGGGCCGTGGCCAACGACGCGCTCGGCGTCTTCGGCCTGGTCGAGATGGTCGTGTTCATCGGCACCGTCTTCATCGCGTACGCCTACGTCTGGCGTCGCGGCGGGCTCGACTGGGACTGACAGGAGCGCACCCATGGGACTCGAGGAGAAGCTGCCGAGCGGCGTCCTGCTGACCACCGTCGAGAAGCTGGTCAACTGGACCCGCAAGTCCTCGCTGTGGCCGGCGACGTTCGGGCTGGCCTGCTGCGCGATCGAGATGATGGCCACCGGCGCCGGGCGCTACGACCTGGCCCGCTTCGGCATGGAGGTCTTCCGCGCCTCCCCGCGGCAGGCCGACCTGATGATCGTGGCCGGCCGGGTGAGCCAGAAGATGGCGCCGGTGCTGCGGCAGATCTACGACCAGATGCCCGAGCCGCGCTGGGTGCTGGCGATGGGCGTCTGCGCCAGCTCCGGCGGGATGTTCAACAACTACGCGATCGTGCAGGGCGTCGACCACATCGTGCCGGTGGACATGTACCTGCCCGGCTGCCCGCCGCGCCCGGAGATGCTCACCGACGCGATCCTCAAGCTGCACCACAAGATCATGAACGAGCCGCTGGGGCCGAAGCGGGCCCGCGAGCTCGAGCGCGCCCGCGAGGAGGGACGCGCCGAGGACCTGCTCGTCGAGATGCCCTCGACGGTGCGGGTGGACAAGACGGCGCGGGCGGCCTACGAGCGGGCGGCCGCGGAGCGGCGCACCGGCCAGTTCGCGATCGAGCAGCGGGGCGGGAACGCCGTCCTGCTGCCGGAGCCCCATGTGCGGAGCACGTCATGAGCAACGACGGCGGGTTCCCGACCCCGGGACCGGACGGCGGCCAGCAGGGGATCGGCGGTGGCGGACCGGACGGTGGCTTCCGGCGCGGCGCGTTCGGCGTCTCCGGCAGCGGCGACACCTCCGGGTTCGGCGGCCTGGTCCGCGTGGAGCCCGGCGGCGCGGTCGCCCTGCACTCCACCGACCGGCCCTACGGCGGCTACTTCGACGAGGTCACCGACGCCCTGGTCGATGCGGTCGGCGAGGCCACCTACGCCGCCGCGGTGCAGCGGGTGGTCGTCGACCGCGGCGAGATCACCTACTTCGTCGCCCGGGAGCACCTGCTCACGCTGGTCCAGGCCCTGCGCGACGACGAGGCGCTGCGCTTCGAGCTGTGCAGCAGCGTCTCGGGCGTCGACTACCTCGACAGCGGCGGCCCGGCGGCGACGTCGAACCGGCCCCGGCTGCACGTCGTGCTCCACCTGACCTCGATGACCTACCGCCGGCGCATCCGCCTGGAGGTCGCGGTCACCGCCGAGGACCCGCACGTCCCCTCGGTCACCGGCATCTACCCGACGGCGGACTGGCACGAGCGGGAGACCTGGGACATGTTCGGGATCGTCTTCGACGGCCACCCGGCGCTGACCCGGATCCTCATGCCCGACGACTGGGACGGCCACCCCCAGCGCAAGGACTACCCGCTCGGCGGGGTGCCGGTCGAGTACCACGACGCCACCATCCCGCCGCCGGACACCCGCCGGAGTTACAGGTGAGGACGACGGGCGAGCGAGCATCGCAGGGAGCGCCAGCGACCGAGGAGCGGAACGAGTCCGGAGTCGAACGGGAGGCATTGTGAGCACCACCTACGACCCCTACGCCGGCTCGCGGGAGACCACCGAGGGCCGGGTCTACACCGTCACCGGCGGCGACTGGGACCAGACGCTCGGCACCGAGGCGTACGGCGAGGAGCGGCTCGTCGTCAACATGGGGCCGCAGCACCCCTCCACCCACGGCGTGCTCCGCCTGGTGCTCGACCTCGAGGGCGAGACGGTCACCAAGGCGCGGGTGGTCATCGGCTACCTGCACACCGGCATCGAGAAGAACACCGAGTACCGGAACTGGACGCAGGGCACGACGTTCGTGACGCGGATGGACTACCTGTCCCCGCTGTACAACGAGGCCGGCTACTGCATGGCCGTCGAGAAGCTGCTCGGCATCGAGGTGCCGCAGCGGGCGCAGACGATCCGCGTGCTGGTGATGGAGCTCAACCGGATCGCCTCGCACCTGGTCGCCCTGGCCACCTTCGGCATGGAGATGGGCGCGCTGACCGGCATGACCAACGGCTTCCGGGAGCGGGAGCTCGTCCTCGACCTGCTCGAGGAGATCACCGGCCTGCGGATGAACCACGCCTACATCCGCCCCGGCGGCCTGGCGCAGGACCTCCCGGTCGGCTCGGTCGAGCACATCCGGGAGTTCCTCGAGCTCATGCCGGCCCGGGTCACCGACTTCCACAAGCTGCTCACCGGCCAGCCGATCTGGCAGGCCCGCCTCAAGGACGCCGGCTACCTCGACGTCACCGGCTGCATCGCGCTCGGCGTCACCGGTCCGGTGCTGCGCGCCGCGGGCCTGCCGTGGGACCTCCGCAAGGTCGAGCCGTACCTGGGCTACGAGACCTACGACTTCGAGGTGCCGACCGCCGACACCTGCGACGCGTGGGGCCGCTACCTCGTGCGCATGGCCGAGGTGAACGAGTCGCTGAAGATCATCGAGCAGGCGCTGGACCGGCTCGAGCCGGGGCCGGTCATGGTGCAGGACCGGAAGATCGCCTGGCCCGCGCAGCTCTCCCTCGGTCCCGACGGCATGGGCAACTCCCTCGAGCACGTCCAGCACATCATGGGCCAGTCGATGGAGGCCCTGATCCACCACTTCAAGCTGGTCACCGAGGGCTTCCGGGTGCCGGCCGGGCAGGTCTACGTGCCGATCGAGTCCCCCCGCGGCGAGCTCGGCTACCACGTGGTCAGCGACGGCGGCACCAGGCCGTGGCGAGTCCACGTGCGCGACCCCAGCTTCGTCAACCTGCAGGCGACGGCGGCGATGAGCGAGGGCGGCATGATCGCCGACGTCATCGCGGCGATCGCCTCGCTCGACCCGGTGATGGGAGGTGTCGACCGGTGAGCGCGCTCCCCGGATCGGCCGAGGGGACGGCGGTCACCGGGCTGGACTCCAGCCCGGTGGAGCCCGCGGCCGCCGACCTGCCGCCGCTGACCGAGCAGACCCGGCTCGAGGCGCGCGAGATCATCGCCCGCTACCCGCAGCCGCGCTCGGCCCTGCTGCCGATGCTGCACCTGGTGCAGAGCTACCAGGGCTACGTCTCGCCCGAGGGCGTGGCGCTGTGCGCCGAGGAGCTCGGCCTCTCCAAGGCCGAGGTCGGCGCGGTGGCGACCTTCTACACGATGTACAAGCGCCGTCCCACCGGCCGGCACCTGGTCAGCGTCTGCACCAACACGCTGTGCAGCGTCCTGGGCGGGCAGCGGATCTTCGACGCGCTCGCGGCCGACCTCGCCGTCCACCACGACGAGACCGCCGCGGACGGCTCGATCACCCTCGAGCACGCCGAGTGCCTCGCGGCCTGCGACTACGCGCCGGTGGTCACCGTCGACTACGAGTTCTACGACCAGCAGGACGTCGACGGCGCCCGCGCCCTGGTCGCCGCGCTGCGCCGCGGCGAGAAGCCGCACCCCACCCGCGGCGCACCGCTCACCGACTTCCGCGGGATCTCCCGGCAGCTGGCGGGGTTCTCCCAGTACGAGGACCCCTACGACATGGCCGCCGCCATCGACGCCGAGGGGCGCATCGAGCCCACGCTCGCCGGGCTGCGGCTGGCCGTGGAGCGTGGCGAGTCCGCCCCGCCGATGCCCGGTCCCGAGCAGCCACCGGCCGACGCCGGCGAGCCCCGGGAGACGGTGCAGCCCACGGGTCGCACCGGACAGACCCCGGGGGAGGAGGCGGCCGACGCGCGTGTGGCCGCCGCCGACACCCCGGCGGAGAAGGCGGGCGCCGCCGGAGCGCACCCCGACGCCCCGGAGCCGGCCGGACGGCGGCTGCCGGACGGGGAGACCGGCACCGAGACCCCGCCCGCGGCCCAACCCGCGACCGGGACCAAGCCCCGCACCTCGCCCCGCCCGAATCCACGCCGAGCCAAGAGCAAGGAGGCCTGACCCGTGCCTCTCGCACCCGTGCTGACCTCCCGCTGGGGGGCCGAGCGGTCCTGGCGGCTGTCGACGTACGAGTCCCTCGACGGCTACACCGCGCTGCGCACCGCCCTGGGGATGAGCCCCGACGAGCTGGTGGCGCTGGTCAAGGACTCCGGCCTGCGCGGCCGCGGCGGCGCCGGCTTCCCGACCGGCATGAAGTGGAGCTTCATCCCGCAGCCGAAGCCGGGGGAGACGCCGACCGGCCCGGCCGCGATGCCCAAGTACCTGGTGGTCAACGCCGACGAGGGCGAGCCGGGCACCTGCAAGGACCTCCCGCTGATGATGGCCGACCCGCACTCGCTCATCGAGGGCGTGGTCATCGCGGCGTACGCGATCCGGTCGCACCTGGCGGTCATCTACGTCCGGGGCGAGGCGGTGCACGCCCACCGGCGGCTGCAGTCCGCCGTCGAGGAGGCCTACGCCGCCGGCTACCTCGGCCGCGACGTCCTCGGCTCGGGCTACGACCTGGAGCTGATCGTCCACGCCGGCGCCGGTGCCTACATCTGCGGCGAGGAGACCGCGCTGCTGGACTCGCTGGAGGGCTACCGGGGCCAGCCGCGCCTGAAGCCGCCGTTCCCCGCCGTCGCCGGGCTGTACGGCGCCCCGACGGTGATCAACAACGTGGAGACGCTGGCCAGCGTGCCGTTCGTCGTCCGCGGCGGGTCGGACTGGTTCAAGGAGTTCGGGCCGGAGAAGTCGCCCGGGCCGAAGATCTACTCGCTGTCGGGCCGCGTCGTCCGGCCGGGGCAGTACGAGGCCCCCATGGGGACGACGATGCGCGAGCTGCTGGAGATGGCCGGCGGCGTCCGCCCCGGCCACGAGCTGAAGTTCTGGACGCCGGGTGGCTCCTCGACGCCGTACTTCACCGCGGAGCACCTCGACGTCCCGCTCGACTTCGACTCCGTCGCCGCCGCGGGCTCGATGCTCGGCACCACCGCGCTGATGGTGTTCGACGAGACCGACTCGATCGTCGAGGCGACCCTGCGGTTCACCGAGTTCTACGCGCACGAGAGCTGCGGCAAGTGCACCCCGTGCCGGGAGGGCACCTACTGGCTGGTCCAGATCCTCGACCGGCTCGTGCACGGGCGGGGCACGGCGGCCGACCTCGACCTGCTGACCGACACCTGCGACAACATCCTGGGCCGGTCCTTCTGCGCCCTCGGTGACGGCGCGACCAGCTGCATCGCCAGCTCGCTGAAGTACTTCCGCGACGACTACGTCGCGCTGCTGCCGCCCGAGGAGCAGGCGCGGCTCGGCCGCAGCCTGCCGATCGAGCCCGTCACGGTCGGAGCCGCATAGTGACCGAGCTTGCGAGGGCACCCAGGGACCGAGCGACGCTCGTCACCGGTCCGACGAGCGCGCGCGAGGAGGACCAGTGACGACTCCCCAGCCCGCACCGGCCGCGGTGCCGGCGGTGCCCGGCCCGCACACGCCGCCGGACGCCGTCCACTGCGTCATCGACGGCTTCGACGTCGCCGTGCCCAAGGGGACGCTGATCATCCGGGCCGCAGAGCAGGTCGGGATCCAGATCCCCCGGTTCTGCGACCACCCGCTGCTCGAGCCGGTCGGCGCCTGCCGGCAGTGCCTGGTCGAGGTGGAGGGCCAGCGCAAGCCGGTGGCCTCGTGCACCATGCCGGTGACCGACGGGATGGTGGTGAAGACCCAGCTCACCAGCCCGGTCGCGGACAAGGCGCAGCAGGGGACGATGGAGCTGCTGCTCATCAACCACCCGCTGGACTGCCCGGTCTGCGACAAGGGCGGCGAGTGCCCCCTGCAGAACCAGGCGATGAGCAACGGCCGCACCGAGAGCCGGTTCGTCGACGTCAAGCGGACCTATCCCAAGCCACTGCCGATCAGCAGCGAGGTCCTGCTCGACCGCGAGCGCTGCGTGCTGTGCGCCCGCTGCACCCGCTTCTCCCAGCAGGTGGCCGGCGACCCGTTCATCGAGCTGTTCGAGCGCGGTGCCCTGGAGCAGGTCGCCATCTACGAGGACGAGCCGTTCTCCTCCTACTTCTCCGGCAACACCACCCAGATCTGCCCGGTCGGCGCGCTCACCAGCGCCCAGTACCGGTTCCGCTCCCGCCCCTTCGACCTGCGCAGCGAGCCCAGCGTCTGCGAGCACTGCGCGTCCGGCTGCGCCCAGCGCACCGACTACCGCCGCGGCAAGGTCCTGCGCCGGCTGGCCGGTGAGGACCCGGCGGTCAACGAGGAGTGGAACTGCGACAAGGGCCGCTTCGCCTTCCGCTACGCCGCCGCCAACGACCGGCTGACCACGCCCCTGGTGCGGCGGGACGGCGTGCTGGAGTCCGCGTCATGGCCCGAGGCCTGGGCCGCGGCGGCCGAGGGGCTGCGCGCCGCGCGGGCGGCCGGCGGCGTCGGCGTCCTGCCCGGCGGCCGGCTGACGGTCGAGGACGCCTACGCCTACGCGAAGTTCGCACGGGTCGCGCTCGGCACCAACGACGTCGACGCCCGCGCCCGCGCCCACTCGGCCGAGGAGCTGGCCTTCCTCGCCGCGCACGTCGCCGGCACCGGGCCGTTCAACGGCGCGGTCACCTACGCCGACCTCGGGGACGCCCCGGCGGTGCTGCTCGCCGGCTTCGAGCCGGAGGAGGAGTCGCCGATCGTCTTCCTGCGGCTGCGCCGCGCCGTCCGCACCCGCAAGCTGCCGGTCTTCGACCTCGCCCCCTTCGTCACCCGGGCCGCCGAGAAGCTGCAGGCCACGGTGCTCACCACCCTGCCCGGCACCGAGTCCCGCTCGCTGGCCGCGCTCGCCGAGGGCACGTGGGGCGGGCCTGCGGTCGACGCGCTGCGCACGCCCGGCGCGGTCGTGCTGGCCGGGGAGCGGCTGGCCGAGGTGCCCGGTGCCTTCTCCGCGCTGGCCGCACTCGTGCGCGCCACCGGTGTCCGCGTGGCCTGGGTGCCGCGCCGCGCCGGCGAGCGCGGCGCCGTCGAGGCCGGCGCGCTGCCCATGCTGCTGCCGGGCGGCCGCCCGGTCAGCGACGCCGGGGCGCGAGCCCAGGTCGCCGCCGCCTGGGGCGTCGCCGAGCTGCCGGTCACCCCCGGCCGCGACACCACCGGCATCCTCACCGCCGCCCGCGACGGGCTCCTCGGCGGCCTGCTCGTCGGCGGGGTGGACCCGGCCGACCTGCCCGACCCGCGGCTGGCCGAGGCGGCATTGGCCGCCGCGGGGTTCGTGGTCAGCCTGGAGCTGTTCCCGAGCGCCGTCACCGAGCACGCGGACGTCGTCCTCCCGGTGGCCGCGGCCCCGGAGAAGGCCGGGGCCTACCTGGACTGGGAGGGCCGGCTGCGTCCGTTCGACGCCACGCTGCACGGCACCGGCCAGCTGCCCGACGGCCGCGTGCTCCAGGGCCTGGCCGACGAGCTGGACGTCGACCTGCGGCTGCCGGCGCCCGAGGTGGCCCGCGCGGAGCTCGCCGCGCTCGGGGTCGTCGCGGAGCGTCCTGATGTCCACGGTCTGGACGTCGCGCCGGCGGCCGACCCCGCCCTGGCCGACGACGAGGCGGTGCTCGCCTCGTGGCGGCAGCTGCTCGACGTCGGGACGCTGCAGCGCGACGAGCCCGAGCTGGCCGGCACCGCCCGCCTCCCGGTCGCCCGCCTCGGCAAGGACCTCGCCCGCCGCCTGGACCTGGCCGACGGGGACCGGGTCACCGTCTGCGGCGCGATGGGGGAGGTCAGCCTGCCCGTGCTGGTCACCGAGATGCCCGACCAGGTGGTCTGGCTGCCGATGCGCGCTCCCGGCAGCGAGATCAGGACCCAGTTGGGCACCCCGCCCGGCGGCGTCGTCCGCCTCGTCGCCGGAGGTGCCGCATGAGCGTCCTGGCCGCCGCCGACCAGCCCACCCTCGAGGACTTCGGCACCGACGTCTGGTGGATCGTCCTCATCAAGATCGTTGGCGTCTTCGTCGTCCTGGTTCTTCTGACGCTGTTCGCCATCGTGTTCGAGCGCAAGGTCGTCGCCCGCATGCAGCAGCGGATCGGCCCCAACCGGGTCGGCCCGCGCGGCTACCTGCAGAGCCTCGCCGACGGGCTGAAGCTGGCGTTCAAGGAAGACATCGTGCCGGCGCTCGCGGACAAGCCGGTCTACTTCCTGGCCCCGGTGATCGCGACCATCCCGGCGTTCCTCGCGTTCTCGGTCATCCCGCTGGGCCCGACGGTCAGCATCTTCGGCCAGCGCACCCCGCTCCAGCTGACCGACGCCCCCATCGGCGTGCTCGTCGTCCTGGCCTGCTCGGCGATGGGCGTCTACGGCATCGTGCTGGCCGGCTGGGCGTCGGGCTCGACCTACCCGCTGCTGGGCAGCCTGCGCAGCGCCGCGCAGATGGTCAGCTACGAGATCGCGATGGGGCTGTCGATCGTCGCGGTCTTCCTCTACGCCGGCTCGATGTCGACCTCGGAGATCGTCGCGGCGCAGGCCGACGGCAACCGGGTGTCGTTCTTCGGCCTGGAGTTCACCGGACCCAGCTGGTACGCGATCCTGCTGCCGATCTCCTTCGTCATCTACGCCATCGCGGTCGTCGGGGAGACCAACCGGGCCCCGTTCGACCTGCCGGAGGCCGAGAGCGAGCTGGTCGGCGGCTTCCACACCGAGTACTCGTCGCTGAAGTTCGCGCTGTTCTTCCTCGCCGAGTACATCAACATGGTCACCGTCTCGGCGCTGGCCGCGACGCTGTTCCTCGGCGGGTGGCGGGCTCCGTGGCCGCTGTCGATCTGGGACGGCGCCAACGCCGGCTGGTGGCCCCTGCTGTGGTTCTTCCTCAAGGTCGTCGTCGCGCTGTTCGTCTTCATCTGGCTGCGCGGCACCCTGCCCCGGCTCCGCTACGACCAGTTCATGCGGTTCGGCTGGAAGGTGCTCGTCCCGACGGCGCTGGTCTGGATCCTCGCCGTCGCCACGATGCGCACCGTCGCCCGGGAGGCCGACCTGTCCACCGGGCAGGTGGCGTTGTTCGTCGGCGTGCCGATGGCCCTGCTCGTGCTCGCCGGGCTGCTCATCGCTAGCCGGGCCAGCTACCGGGAGACCCGGATCGCGGCGACCAAGGCCGCGGCCGGCTCCATCCACCCGACCGACGCCGAGCCGGAGGTGCTGCCCCCGGCCGGGCCGCGCCGGCGCCCGGCCCAGCCCGCCGGCCCGAGCCGGGCCGAGGGCGGTTTCCCGATCCCGCCCATGGACCTCAAGGTCCCGCCGTCGCCGCGGCTGCGCCGGCGGGAGCCGGTGGCACCCGACGGCGCCGTGGTCGGCACCGGACGGCGGTCCGCCGCCACCAGCCAGGAGGACGGCGATGCCTGAGTGGAACCCGTCGGACGAGAAGGGGCTGGCGCCGACCTCGCGGGGCGAACTGGCCCGCCGGGACCCCGACGCCGGCCCGGTCAAGCGGACGAGCTGGCTGCCCGGCCCGGGCCAGGGCTTCGGCGTCACCTTCGCCCAGATCTTCCGCAAGGTGACCACGGAGGAGTACCCCGAGGTCCCGAAGGTGACCAAGCCGCGCTACCACGGGCGGCACGTGCTCAACCGGCACCCGGACGGGCTGGAGAAGTGCGTCGGGTGCGAGCTGTGCGCGTGGGCCTGCCCGGCCGACGCCATCTACGTCGAGGGTGGCGACAACACCGAGGACGAGCGCTACTCGCCGGGTGAGCGGTACGGCCGCATCTACCAGATCAACTACCTGCGCTGCATCTTCTGCGGGCTGTGCATCGAGGCCTGCCCGACCCGCTCGCTGACCATGAGCAACGACTTCGAGCTGGCCGACGACAACCGGCGGGACCTCATCTACACCAAGGAGCAGCTGATGGCCCCGCTGCTGCCCGGCATGGAGGCCCCGCCGCACCCGATGCGGCTGGGCGACGACGAGAAGGACTACTACGTGCGCGACCGGCAGGCCGCGCCGCCCCGTGACCCCGCGGCCGGGGCGCGGGAGGACCAGCCCGTGGCCGAGGGGGCGGCGGGGCGGGCGGAAGGCGCGGTGCAGGCGTGAACGACGTCGTCATCGGCGCCGGCGAGGCCGTCGTCTTCTGGGTGCTGGGCCCGATCGCCCTGGCCGGCGCGCTGGGCATGGTGCTCTCGCGCAACGCCGTCCACTCGGCGCTGTGGCTGGTCAACACGATGCTGGCGCTGGGCGTCTTCTACGTCGTCCAGGAGGCGCCGTTCCTCGGCGCGGTGCAGATCATCGTCTACACCGGCGCGATCATGATCCTCTTCCTGTTCGTGCTCATGCTGGTCGGCCGTGACTCCTCCGACTCGGTGGTGGAGACCCTCCGCGGGCAGCGGGTGGCCGCCATCGTGCTGGGCATCGGCTTCGCCGGGCTGGTCGGCGCGGGCATCGCCCGGGCCACCCAGGACCTCCCGCTGACCGGCCTGGCGGCGGTGCAGGGCGGGGCGACCAGCAACATCGAGGCGATCGCCGAGCTGATCTTCACCCGTTACCTGCTGGCGTTCGAGGTGACCAGCGCGCTGCTGATCACCGCCGCCGTCGGCGCGATGGTGCTCGCCCACATCGAGCGCGAGCCCGGCACCCGGCGCACCCAGAAGGAGCTCTCCCGCGCCCGGTTCCTCACCGACCGGCCGCAGACCTTCCCCGGCCCCGGCGTGTTCGCCCGGGCCAACTCCGTGGCCGCGCCGGCGCTGCTGCCCGACGGCCGGCTGTCCGAGGACAGCTTCGCCACCGGGATCGATCCCCAGGAGGTCGACCAGATGCCGCGTCCCACCGGCCGGGCCGAGCTCGGCAGCCCCGACGCGGCGCTGGGGTCGCTCGACCCCACGGTCAGCGACACCCCCGGCGGCCGCGACGGAGGGCAGCACAGGTGAGCGGGCTCGCGAGCTCACCCGGGAGCAGAGCAGCCCGGCGAGCGGGGACGACGAGCGCCGGCGAGGAGAAGCCGTGAGCCTCACGCACTACCTGGTGCTGGCGGCGATGCTGTTCACCATCGGCGCGGTCGGCGTGCTCGTGCGGCGCAACGCGATCGTCGTCTTCATGTGCATCGAGCTGATGCTCAACTCGGTGAACCTCACGCTGGTCACCTTCGCCCGGTCCAGCGGGACCGTCGACGGCCAGATCATGGCGTTCTTCGTCATGGTCGTCGCCGCGGCGGAGGTCGTCGTCGGCCTCGCGATCATCATGTCCATCTACCGGACCCGCCGGTCGGCGTCGGTCGACGACGCCAACCTGCTCAAGTACTGACGAGACGGGGACTCCGGGAATGGACACCGTGCCCGCCGACGGGCTGCTCGCTGCCTCCTGGCTGCTGATCGCGCTGCCGCTGGCCGGCGCCGCCGTGCTGCTGCTCGGCGGCCGCCGCACCGACCGCTGGGGCCACCTGCTCGGCACCGGGACGGTGGTCGCCGCGTTCGTGCTCGGCCTGCTCTGCACGTTCGCCGTGGACGGCCGGCAGGTCGACGTCGACCTGTTCACCTTCATCTCCAGCGGGTCGCTGGACGTGCAGGCCGGCCTGCTGGTCGACCCGCTCTCGGTGGCGTTCGTCCTGCTGATCACCGGGGTGGGCGCGCTCATCCACATCTACTCGATCGGCTACATGGCGCACGACCCGCGGCGCCGGCGGTTCTTCGCCTACCTCAACCTCTTCGTCGCCGCGATGCTGCTGCTCGTCCTCGGCGACAACTACGTGGCCCTCTACGTCGGCTGGGAGGGCGTGGGCCTGGCCTCCTACCTGCTCATCGCCTTCTGGCACGAGCGCCCGGAGGCGGCCACCGCCGCGAAGAAGGCGTTCGTCATGAACCGGGTCGGCGACGTCGGGCTGGCGCTGGCGATCTTCCTGATGTTCGCCCAGCTCGGCACCGTCACCTACGAGGGTGTCTTCGGCTCCGTCGGCGCGGTGGCCGGCGGCACGGTCACCGCGATCGGCCTGCTGCTCCTGCTCGGCGCCTGCGGCAAGTCCGGCCAGTTCCCGCTCCAGGCGTGGCTGCCCGACGCGATGGAGGGCCCGACCCCGGTCTCCGCTCTCATCCACGCCGCGACCATGGTCACCGCCGGCGTGTACCTGATCTCCCGGAGCGCGCCGGTCTTCGACGAGACGCCGACCGCGCGGGCCGTGGTCCTCGCCGTCGGTGCGATCACGCTGATGATCGGGGCGATCGCCGGCTGCGCGCAGGACGACATCAAGAAGGTGCTGGCCTACTCCACGGTCAGCCAGATCGGCTACATGTTCCTCGCCGTCGGTCTCGGCCCGGTCGGGTACGTGGCCGGCCTGACCCACCTCTTCACGCACGGCTTCTTCAAGGCCGGGCTCTTCCTCGGCGCCGGCTCGGTCATGCACGCGATGAACGACTCGGTCGACATGCGCCGCTACGGCGGGCTGGCCTCGACGATGCGCATCACGTTCGTGACCTTCGGCCTGGGCTACCTGGCGCTGATCGGCTTCCCGTTCCTGTCCGGCTTCTTCAGCAAGGACGCGATCATCGAGGCCGCGCTCGACCGCGGCGACGGCTGGGGCTACGTGCTCGGCGGGCTGGCCATCCTGGCGGCCGGCCTGACCGCGTTCTACATGACCCGGCTGATGCTCATGACCTTCTTCGGCCGGCCGCGCTGGGAGGACGGCGTCCACCCGCACGAGTCCCCGCCGGTCATGACCGTGCCGATGATCGTGCTCGCCGTGGGCTCGGTGTTCGCCGGCTTCCTGCTGGTCGTCGTCTTCCCGCTCGAGGAGTGGATGGCCCCGGTGTTCGGCGAGCCGGAGGAGGCCGAGCACGTGGTCGCGCCGCTGGTCGTGAGCGTGCTGGTCACCGTGGTGATGGCGCTCGGCGTGCTCGTCGCCTGGCTGTTCGTCGGACGGCGCGAGGTGCCGGTGGCCGCGCCGGCGCGGGTGTCCCCGGTGGTGCGGGCCGCCCGCCGCGCGCTCTACGCCGACACGGTCAACGAGTCGCTGTTCATGCGCCCCGGCCAGTGGCTGACCCGCGCGCTGGTGTTCGTGGACAACCGCGGGGTGGACGGCGCGGTGAACGGGATGGCGGCCGCGCTGGGCGGGTCGTCGTCCCGGCTGGGTCGCACCCAGACCGGCTTCGTCCGCTCGTACGCCCTGTCGATGCTCGGCGGCGCGGTCATCGTGGCCGGGGCGCTGCTGGCGGTGACGGCCGGGTGAGCGGGCTGCTTTCCGATCGAGAGGCGACGTCGTGAGTGACTTCCCGTTCCTGCTCGCCATGATCGCCGTCCCGGCGGTGGGGGCCGCGGTGGTCGCGGCGCTGCCCAAGGGCCGGGACGAGGCGGCCAAGCGGCTCGCCCTCGGCGTCAGCGGGCTGGTCCTCCTGCTCGCCGTCCTCGCGACGATCGCCTTCGACTCCGGCGGCGACCGGTTCCAGCTGACGACGTCGGTCTCCTGGATCCCCGACTTCGGCGTCGACTTCGCCCTCGGCGTCGACGGCATCGCCCTGGTCATGCTGCTGCTGGTCGGCGTGCTGGTGCCGGTCGTCGTGGTCGCCTCCTGGCGGGACACCCCGCCCGGCGGCCGGTCGATGCAGACCTTCTTCGCCTGGCTGCTGCTGCTCGAGGCGATGATGGTCGGCGTCTTCGCGGCGACCGACGTCTTCCTGTTCTACGTCTTCTTCGAGGCGATGCTCGTCCCGATGTACTTCCTGATCGGCAGCTACGGCGGGCCGCGACGGCAGTACGCCGCGGTGAAGTTCTTCCTCTACAGCCTGGTCGGCGGCCTGGTCATGCTGGCGGCGGTGATCGGGCTGTACGTGGTGAGCCGGAGCGAGCTGGGCGAGGGCACCTTCGCATTCGACGCGCTCCGGCAGCTCGAGATCGACCCGGGTGTGCAGAAGCTGCTGTTCCTCGGCTTCTTCATCGCCTTCGCGATCAAGGCGCCGCTGGTGCCCTTCCACACCTGGCTGCCCGACTCCGGTGCCGAGGCGCCGATCGGGGGCGCGGTGCTGCTGGTCGGCGTCCTGGACAAGGTGGGCACCTTCGGGTTCATCCGCTACTGCCTGCCGCTGTTCCCCGACGCATCCCGCGACCTCGCACCGTTCGTGCTGGTGCTCGCCGTGGCCGGCATCCTCTACGCCGCGCTGCTGGCGATGGGGCAGAACGACATGAAGCGGCTGGTCTCCTACACCTCGATCGCGCACTTCGGCTTCATCGCGCTGGGCATCTTCGCCTTCACGACCGAGGCGACCACCGGCGCGGTGCTCTACATGGTCAACCACGGCATCGCGACCGGCCTGCTGTTCCTGGTCGTCGGCATGCTCATCGCCCGGGGCGGCTCCCGGCTGATCGGCGACTACGGCGGCGTCGCCCGCCAGGCGCCGCGGCTGGCCGGCGTCTTCCTCATCGCCGGGCTCGCCTCGCTGGCACTGCCGGGCACCAACAGCTTCGTCAGCGAGTTCCTCGTGCTGGTCGGCTCGTTCCCGTCGCGGCCGGTGTTCACCATCGTGGCGACCGTCGGCATCATCCTGGCCGCGCTCTACGTGCTGCTCATGTACCAGCGCACGATGCACGGCCCGCCGCGCGGCGTGCTCCTGGAGACCGGCGAGGGGACGCCCGCCGGCACCGGCACCGGCACCGGCACGGGCGCCACCGGCACCGGCACCGGCAGTACCGCCGCCGGCAGCACCGCGACCCTGACCGCCCCGACCGCCCCGACCGCCGCGCCTGCCCGGCTGCGGGTGCGCGACCTCGGCCGCCGCGAGATGGCCGTCGCCGCCCCGATGGTCGCGCTGGTCATCGTGCTCGGCTTCTACCCGCAGCCGCTCATCGACCTCATCGAGCCGGCCGTCGCCGCCACCATGAGCGACGTCGGCGCCGACCCCGCCGGCGTCGAGCCGGCCACCACCGACGCCGGGGAGACCGACTGATGCTCAGCGCGGCGGACGCGATCGAGGCCCCGAGCCTGTCGCTGGGCGCCCTCGCCCCGTTCCTCCTCGTCTTCGGCGCGGCCTGCATCGGGGTCCTCGTCGAGGCGTTCCTGCCCCGCGAGCACCGGCACCCGGTCCAGGTGGCCGTGGCGCTCGCCGGCACGCTCGGCGGGCTGGTCACCAGCCTGCTGCTCGCGGGGGAGCGGGAGGTCACCGCCGGCGGCGCGCTCGCCGTCGACGGCGCCGCGGTGTTCCTGCAGGCCACCATCGCCGGGCTCGGCGCGCTGTCGCTGCTGCTGTTCGCCGAGCGCTCGCTGGACCCGGCGCGGTCGGCCTTCGTCGCCGCCGCGGCGGTGCCCGCCGGCAGCCCGCGCGACCGGGAGCTGATGACGGCGTCGCGGGTGCAGACCGAGGTCTACCCGCTGGCCACCTTCGCCATCGGCGGCATGATGCTGTTCGTCGCCTCCAACGACCTGCTCATCATGTTCGTCGCGCTCGAGGTGCTCAGCCTGCCGCTGTACCTGATCAGCGGGCTGGCCCGCCGCCGGAGGCTGCTCTCGCAGGAGGCGGCGGTCAAGTACTTCCTGCTGGGCGCGTTCGCCTCCGCCTTCTTCCTCTACGGCCTGGCGCTGGTCTACGGCGCCACCGGCAGCGTCCGGCTGGCCGACATCCGCTCCGCCTCGGCCGCCGGCGGCACCGACGTCCTGCTGGTCCTCGGGCTGGCGCTGCTGATCGTCGGGCTGATGTTCAAGGCCAGCGTCGCGCCGTTCCACTCCTGGACGCCGGACGTCTACCAGGGCGCCCCGACGCCGGTCACCGCGTTCATGGCCGCCTGCACCAAGGTCGCTGCGTTCGGGGCGATCTTGCGGCTGCTCTACGTCGCCTTCGGCACCAGCGAGTGGACCTGGCGACCGCTGCTCTACGGCATCGCGATCGTCTCGATGGTCGTGGGCGCCGTCCTCGGCCTCACCCAGACCGACCTCAAGCGGATGCTCGCCTACTCCTCGATCGCGCACGCGGGCTTCCTGCTCACCGGCGTCATCGGCCTCGGTGGCGGTGCGGAGGGCGACGGCTCGGGGCTGGGCCCGACGATGTTCTACCTGCTGGCCTACGGCCTGACCACGATCGGCACCTTCGCCGTCCTGACCCTGGTCCGCGACGGCGACGGCGAGGCCACGCACCTGGCCAAGTGGGCCGGCCTGGCGCGTCGGTCCCCGCTCACGGCGGCGGTCATGGGCCTGTTCCTGCTCGCGCTCGCCGGCCTCCCGCTCACCAGCGGCTTCACCGGGAAGTTCGCCGTCTTCCGGGCGGCGATCGACGACGGCGCGTGGCCGCTGGTCGTGATCGCGCTGCTGGCCAGCGCGGTGGCGGCGTTCTTCTACCTGCGGGTGCTCGTGCTCATGTACTTCAGCGAGCCGGCGGCCGACGGCCCGACGGTCGGCGTCCCCGGTCTACCGACCACGATCGTGCTGGCCGTGACCGTCACCGCGACCGTCGTCCTGGGGGTCGTGCCCGGGGCGGTGCTGGACCTGGCCGAGCAGGCGGCTATCTTCGTCGGTTGATGACCGGAGCCAGCGCCGCCCTCGACGGGGACACCCCGGCCGACACCTGGCAGCGGGTCTCGACCCCCGCCTCGACGATCGGGCCGTGGCTGCCCGAGGGAGACCTCGGCGCGCGGCTCGCCGAGGGGCTGGCCCGGGTCGAGGACGCGCTGCTGACCGCCGTGCAGAGCGAGCACGCCTTCATCCAGGAGGCCGCCGGTCACCTCGTCGCCGCCGGCGGCAAGCGGTTCCGCCCGCTGCTGGCGCTGCTCGCCGCCGAGCTCGGCGACCCGCGCGCGCCGGGAGTGACCGAGGCGGCGGTGGTGTGCGAGCTCACCCACCTCGCCACGCTGTACCACGACGACGTCATGGACGAGGCCGCCGTGCGCCGCGGTGCGCCCAGTGCGAACAGCCGGTGGTCCAACAGCATCGCCATCCTCACCGGCGACTTCCTCTTCGCGCGGGCCTCCGACCTGCTCGCCGACCTCGGCCCGGACGCGGTGCGCATCCAGGCACGCACCTTCGAGCGGCTGGTGACCGGGCAGATCCGGGAGACCGTCGGCGCCCGCCCCGGCGACGACCCGGTCGCGCACTACCTCGAGGTGCTGGCCGACAAGACCGGCTCCCTGGTGGCCACCTCGGCCCGGTTCGGCGCCTCGTTCGCCGGGGTGGACCCCGTGCTCGTCACCGCGCTGACCGCCTTCGCCGAGGAGGTCGGGGTCGCCTTCCAGATGTCCGACGACCTGCTCGACATCGTCAGCGAGGGCGGCGCCTCCGGGAAGTCGCCCGGCACCGACCTGCGGGAGGGCGTGGCGACGCTGCCCGCGCTGATCGCCCTCGCCGGCGACGACCCGGCCGAGGCGCGGCTGCGCCAGCTGGTCTCCGGCCCGATCACCGACGACGGCGAGCACGCGGAGGCGCTGGACCTGCTGCGCTCGTCGGCGGCGCTGGCGCGAGCGACCGAGGTGCTGGGGGAGTACGCCGACCGGGCCCGGGTGCGGCTGGCCGCGGTGCCGGCCGGGTCGGTCCGTGAGGCGCTCTCGGCGCTGTGCGACTACGTGGTCACGCGCACCAGTTGACCATCCGGGGCATCCTGTGCGGGTGTCCAGCCGCCTGACCTGCCTGGTTGCCGCTGTCCTGCTGCTCGCCGCCTGCAGCGGGACGGCGGAACCCGCTGGCCCGGGCACGCCGACCGCCGCCTCGTCACTCCCACCGGCCAGCCCGTCCGGCTCACCCACGTCGGCGCCGACGTCGCCGGCGCTCGACGTCGCGGTGGTCGTCGACGGGCTGGACCACCCCTGGGACGTCGCCCAGGCGCCCGACGGCACCCTGCTCGTCGACGAGCGCGGGGGCGGCCTCACCGCGGTGCTGCCGGACGGCGCGGTGCAGGAGGTGGCGGCCGACTTCGACGACCTGTTCGCCGACGGGGAGACCGGCCTCATGGGGCTGGTGCTCGACCCCGCGTTCGACCGGAGCCGGCGCTTCTACACCTGCCAGGGCCAGGAGGACGGCGGCGAGCGGTCGATCGCGGTCGTCGCCTGGACCGTCGACCCGGCCTGGCGCAGCGCGACCCGGGTCGCCGACCCGCTGCTGGGCGGCATCCCGGTCAACGAGCGGTCCGGCCGGCACGGCGGGTGCCGCCTGCGCTTCGACCCGACGGGCGCGCTGCTGGTGGGCACCGGCGACAACGCCGTCGGGACCAACCCGCAGGACCTCGGCACCCTCGCCGGCAAGGTGCTGCGGATCGACGCGGCCACCGGCGCCCCGGCGCCGGACAACCCGTTCGCCGGCCGCGGCGGCGCGGCGGCGTACGTCTGGACGTACGGGCAGCGCAACGTGCAGGGGTTGGCGGTCCGGCCCGGCAGCGGCCAGGTCTACGCCGCTGAGCAGGGCACCGACCGGGACGACGAGGTGACGCTGCTGCGCGCCGGCGGCAACGGAGGCTACGACCCGGACGGCCGCGGCAGCTACGACGAGAGCGTGCCGATGACCGACCCGGCGCTGCCCGACGTCCTGCCGGCCACCTGGGCCTCCGGGGACCCCACGATCGCGACCTGCGGGGCCACCTTCCTCGACGGGGACCAGTGGCAGGGCTACGAGGGGCTGCTGCTGGTCGGCGTCCTCAAGGACCGTGGCGTGCTGGCGCTGCTCATCGCCGACGACGGGCGGCTGCTCGAGCAGTTCCGGTTGCCCGAGCTGGAGGGGTCGTACGGCCGCATCCGCACGGTGCAGCAAGGGGGTGACGGCGCACTCTACGTGACCACCGACAACGGGGGTGGTGAGGATCAGCTACTGCGGGTGACGCCGCGCTCCTGACCCGCTACCGGCGGCCGAGGTTTTCTCCCAGCGGGTTGTGACCGAACTCACAGGTTCGACAGGGTCGCCGGGTCAGGTTCCACGGTCGCATCCCGCGGCCGAGTGACAAGGGGAAAACCATGCACCGCTCACGTCTTCTCGTCGTCGTCCCCGCCGCCACGGCGCTGGTTCTCACCGGCCTGTCGCCCGCCTGGGCCGATGACGGGCATCCCGACCGCCACGGGCACGACGATGCCTGGGCCAAGGTCCTCCGGATCGACGACGAGGCCGAGCTGGACGATCGCGGCCGCGTGCTCGAGGTCAGCTTCGAGTACAAGTGCGAGGAAGACGACAGGAACAGCGTCACGGCCGACGTGACGGCCGTGAACAGGCACGAGGACCTCCGCTACGAGGCGGACGACGCCGATCTCAACTGCGACGGCCGCGCCCACTGGATCACCGTCCGGCTGGCCAAGGAAGAGGACAGGGCCCGGGAGGGCGACAGGGTCGACGTGACGGTGGAGATCAACGAGGACGGCGACGAACTCGACTCGGAGACCCGGCGTGACGTCGAGGTCGTGGACGAGGAGAACGGTGACCGCGACGGTGACCACCACCACGACGACAAGGACCACGACGACCCCCACTGAGCCAACGGCTCTGAGGGACTGACCTCCGACACGAGAAGGGGCGCCCGGACCTGGTGGTCCGGGCGCCCCTTCTCTGGTGTCTGTCAGGCGCTGACGGTCCAGGTGTCGCTGCCGGTGAGGATGGCGTCGAGGTCGGCCGGGGTGGTGGCGGTGGCCTGGTCGAGCTGATCGGCCATCATCCGGTCGTAGGTGGGCTTCTGCACGGCCCGGAAGACGCCCATCGGGGTGTAGCGGAGGTCCTGGGAGGACAGCCGGGACAGCGCGAAGGCGTAGGAGGGGTCGGCGCGGTGGGCGTCGTGGACGACGATGTCGGCCTCGTCGGTCTGGGTGGTCTCGGCGATGGCCAGCCCGCCGAACGGGTCGCGGACCACGCAGGAGGCGCCGTCCGGGCCGAACACCAGCGGCCGGCCGTGCTCGAGCGGGATGGTCCACTGCGGTCCGGTGGCCGGGTCCTTGAGCAGGTCGAAGGCGCCGTCGTTGAAGATGTTGCAGTTCTGGTAGATCTCCACCAGCGCGGTGCCCTGGTGTTCGGCGGCCTGCCGCAGCACGTCGGTCAGCCCCTTGCGGTCGGAGTCCATCGCCCGCCCGACGAAGGTGGCGTCGGCGCCCAGCGCCAGGGAGACCGGGTTGAACGGGTGGTCCAGGGAGCCCATCGGGGTGGACTTGGTGACCTTGCCGACCTCGCTGGTGGGGGAGTACTGGCCCTTGGTGAGCCCGTAGATCCGGTTGTTGAACAGCAGGATGGTCAGGTTCACGTTGCGGCGCAGGGTGTGGATGAGGTGGTTGCCGCCGATGGACAGCGCGTCGCCGTCGCCGGTGACCACCCACACCGACAGGTCCGGGCGGGAGGCGGCCAGGCCGGTGGCGATCGCCGGGGCGCGGCCGTGGATGGAGTGCATCCCGTAGGTGTTCATGTAGTACGGGAACCGGGAGGAGCAGCCGATCCCGGAGACGATGACCATGTCCTCGCGGGCGATGCCGAGGGAGGGCAGGAAGCTCTGCACGGCGTTGAGGATCACGTAGTCCCCGCAGCCGGGGCACCAGCGCACCTCCTGGTCGGTCTTCATGTCCTTGGCCTTGAGCGCCGTCTGCTTGTCGCCCTGGGTGGCGACCGACGCGGAGATGGCGTCGGCGATCGGGCCTCCGGGTGCGTCGGGCATGCCGAGGTCGTGCACGTGGTCGGTGGTGGTCATTCCGCCCCTCCGATGGGGTCGGCGGCGAGGGGGGCGCCGCTGGTGGAGTCGATGACGTCCTGCAGCACCGCGGCCAGTTCGGCGGCGCGGAAGGGCAGCCCGCGGACCTGGGTGTGGGACTGGACGTCGATCAGGTACTTGGCGCGCAGCAGCAGCGCGAGCTGACCGAGGTTCATCTCCGGGCAGACCACCCGCTCGTAGCGGGCCAGCAGCTCGCCCAGATCGGCGGGCAGCGGGTTGAGGTGCCGCAGGTGCAACTGCGCGACCGACCGCCCCGAGCGGCGGATCCGCCGGCAGGCCGCGCCGATCGGCCCGTAGGTGGAGCCCCAGCCGATCACCGCCACGGTCGCGTCGCCGTCGGGGTCGTCGACCTCGGTGGGCGGCAGCGTGGCCGCGATCCCGTCGACCTTGGCCTGGCGCAGCCGGGTCATCAGGTCGTGGTTGACCGGGTCGTAGGAGATGTTGCCGGTCTTGTCGGCCTTCTCCAGGCCGCCGATGCGGTGCTGCATGCCGGCGGTGCCGGGGATCGCCCACGGCCGGGCCAGCGTGTCCTCGTCGCGCAGGTAGGGCAGGAACTCGCCGTCGGCGCCGTTGGGCTCGGTGGCGAAGCCGACCGCCGGCGTCAGGTCGGGCAGGTCGTCGACGTCGGGGATCGGCCAGGGCTCGGCGCCGTTGGCCAGATAGCCGTCGGACAGCAGGATCACCGGCGTCCGGTAGGCCAGCGCGATCCGGGCGGCCTCCAGCGCGGCGTCGAAGCAGTCCCCCGGCGAGCGCGGGGCGATCACCGGCAGCGGCGCCTCGCCGTTGCGGCCGAACATGGCCTGCAGCAGATCCGACTGCTCGGTCTTGGTCGGCAGCCCGGTCGACGGGCCGCCGCGCTGCACGTCGATGACCAGCAGCGGCAGCTCGGTCATCACCGCCAGCCCGATCGCCTCGCTCTTCAGCGAGATGCCGGGACCGGAGGTGGTGGTCACGCCCAGCGCACCGCCGAAGGACGCGCCGATCGCCGACGCCACCCCGGCGATCTCGTCCTCGGCCTGGAAGGTCCGCACACCGAAGGACTTGTGCTTGGACAGCTCGTGCAGGATGTCGGAGGCGGGGGTGATCGGATAGGCGCCGAGGAACACCGGCAGCCCGGACCGCTGCCCGGCCGCCACGATGCCCAGCGCCAGCGCCTGGTTGCCGGAGATGTTGCGGTACCGGCCCGGCGCCATCGGGGCGGGCTTGATCTCGTAGGAGACGGCGAACGCCTCGGTGGTCTCGCCGTAGTTGTAGCCGGCCCGGAAGGCGGCGATGTTGGCCGCGGCGATCTCGGGCTTGCGGCGGAACTGCCGCTCCAGGAACCGCACCGTGCCCTCGGTGGGCCGGTGGTACATCCAGGACAGCAGGCCGAGGGTGAACATGTTCTTGCTCCGCTCGGCCTCCTTCTTGCCCAGCCCGGAGTCGGCCAGCGCGTCCAGGGTCATCGAGGTCAGCGGCACGGCCACGGTCTGCCAGCCTTCCAGCGACCCGTCCTCGAGCGGGTTGGTGGCGTAGCCGACCTTCGCCAGGTTGCGGGGGGTGAACTCGTCGGAGTCCACGATCAGCAGCCCGCCGCCGGGTAGGTCGGACAGGTTCGCCTTCAGCGCCGCCGGGTTCATCGCCACCAGCACGTCCGGGGCGTCGCCGGGGGTCATGATGTCGTGGTCGGCGAAGTGCAGCTGGAACGACGACACCCCGGGCAGGGTCCCCGTCGGCGCCCGGATCTCGGCCGGGAAGTTCGGCAGCGTGGACAGGTCGTTCCCGAAGGACGCCGTCTCGCTGGTGAACCGGTTCCCGGTCAGCTGCATCCCGTCACCGGAGTCACCGGCCAGCCGGATAACCACCCGGTCCAGCTCGACGACGCTCTTGACGAAGGGCGCGGAGCCCTCGCCGGCGTCGGCGGTGACGGGCGTGTTGGTCGCAGTCATCAGTGGTGTACCTCCACCGGCCGAGATTACGTGGCTCACCCGTCACGGTTCCCGTGACGGGGGTCACAAGTGCAGAACGTCCGGGGTTCCCGGCACCGCCACGGTGCAACCGGACCGGCATCGGCCGCATTCCGTGACCGTGCTCGCAGCCGCCGGGCCGGCCCTCAGGGGAACGGCGCCCCCGGGGCCGCCGTTGACCCGGGCGTGCAGCGCTGGAGCAACGGGCTGAAGACCGCGGTCCTCCTCGGTCTCATGGGGGCGCTGATCCTCGCCGCCGGCGCGCTGATCGGCGGACGGGGCGGACTCTTGATCGCACTCGTCGTCGCCCTCGCGGTCAACGGCTACGCGTACGTCAACAGCGACACGCTCGCCCTGCGGGCGATGCGTGCCTTCCCGGTGACCGAGACGCAGGCCCCGGCGCTCTACGCGATGGTCCGGGAGCTGGCCACCGGGGCCCGGCAGCCGATGCCCCGGCTCTACGTGAGCCCGACCGACCAGCCCAACGCGTTCGCCACCGGCCGCAACCCGCGCAGGGCGGCCGTCTGCGTCACCCAGGGCATCCTGGAACTGCTCGACCGCCGGGAGCTGCGCGGCGTCCTCGCCCACGAGCTGTCGCACGTCTACAACCGCGACATCCTCATCAGCTCGGTCGCCGGCGCGATGGCGACGGTGGTCACCTATCTCGCGCACATGGCGATGTTCGCCTCGCTGTTCGGCGGCCGGTCCGACGAGCGGGGCGGCGGCAACGCCCTCGGCAGCCTGCTGCTGGTCTTCCTGGGCCCGGTCGCGGCGGGGGTGGTGCGGATGGCGGTCAGCCGCAGCCGCGAGTACCAGGCCGACGCCTCGGGGGCCGCGCTCTCGCACGACCCACTCGCGCTGGCCGCGGCGCTGCGCAAGATCGAGCGCGGCGCCACCGCCCGGCCTCTGCCGCAGGAGGACCGGCTGGTGACCCAGAGCCACCTGATGATCGCCAACCCGTTCCGCGGTCAGGGGCTCGCGTCGCTGTTCACCACCCACCCGCCGATGGCTCAGCGGATCGCCCGGCTGGAGCAGATGGCCCGGGAGCCCGACCAGCGCTGAGAGGGCGGGGCCTTCGTCAGCGGTAGTTGTCGAACTGCAGGGCGACGTCGAGGTCCTTGCCGCGCAGCAGCTGCTGGACCGCCTGCAGGTCGTCGCGCTTCTTCCCGCTGACCCGCAGCTGGTCACCCTGGATCTGGGCCTGGACGCCCTTGGGCCCCTCGTCACGGATGATCTTGGCGATCTGCTTGGCCTTGTCCGACTCGATGCCCTGCTTGATCCGCGCGGAGATCTTGTAGGACCGCCCCGAGGACTGTGGCTCGTCGGCGTCCAACGACTTGAGCGAGATGCCACGCTTGATCAGCTTCTCCTTGAAGACGTCGAGCGCGGCGGCGACCCGCTCCTCGGTGTCGGCGCTGAGAGTCACGCCCTCCTCGCCGGCCCAGGCGATCGTGGCGTTGGTGCCGCGGAAGTCGAAGCGCTGGGAGAGCTCCTTGGCCGCCTGGTTGAGGGCGTTGTCGACCTCCTGGCGGTCGACCTTGCTCACCACGTCGAACGATGCGTCGGCCATCGGGTGCTCCTCTCGGTCCGCCGCGCGCCGTCCGGAGCCCCGGTGGGACACCGGCGAGGCCGGGCGACGTCGTCTTGTACGCTTCCCGGGTACCACCACGGCGGGTTGCCCGAGTGGCCAATGGGAGCGGACTGTAAATCCGTCGGCTTAGCCTACGAAGGTTCGAATCCTTCACCCGCCACGGGTACGACCAGGGCCCCCGACCTCCGCTGAGGTCGGGGGCCCTGTGCTGTCTCAGGGGGCCGTGGGGGCCCGGGCGCTCGCGACGGCGGTCCGCTCGAGCGGCTCCCCGCCGAGGAACAGCCAGCCGAAGGCGATCTGCACGCTGCGCGTGCACGTCACCGTGACCTCCGCCCCGTCGGTGTCCGTCGACCACGCGTCGAGCCCGCCGCCGCCGTCGGCGAGCTGGTCGGCGACGGCGGCCTGCGTGCTGGCCCGGGTGAGCGGCAGCGTCGCCCCGACCCCCGTCGCGTAGAGCGCCGCCTCGTCGGTCGCGTTCGCGGCCGCGAGGGCCGCCCCGTCGCACACCGACTGCACCTCCTGCTGCTCGAGGAAGGCGTCCGAGGCCGCGATCGCGCCGAACGCCATGAGCGCCGCGACCAGCCAGCACACGAGGACCAGCGGCAGTGTCGAGCCACGCTCGGCGGCGTCCCCGGTCTGTCGCACGCGGGGCAGCGTAGGGGGCGTCCTCGATCTCTCCACGGCCTGTGGACGCCGCTGTGGACGCGTGTGGACGGTCGGGGGACGCCCCCGGTCCGCCGCGGCCGCCCCTGTGGACCGCCCCCGACACGCCGACGGCACGACACGCGAGACCCCGCCGGCACCAGCCGTCCCACCGCCCCCTCGTGTCATGCGTTCGGGTGACACAGTGCCATTTTCGACCACGGACAGTGACGACATAGCGAGGCGTCACCCCGTCGTGATCTTCCGTGCTTGTCCCGATCGGGTGACGGGCAGCAATCTTCCCGGCGCGGTCCGTACCGAACGACGCTCTGCCCCCGCGCCTGGGTGACTGCCGCGCTCTTGGAGCAGTCCTTCATGCCTGAGGAGGCGTCATGCGCACGAACACGTCCGACCGTGGCACCCGCTGGAACCGTGGCACCCGGTGGAACCGTGGCACCCGGTGGAACCGCGGGACCCGCTGGAACAGCTGACCGGCCTCTGACGAAGGGTGGCCGGCCCGTTTGCCGGCTGCCCCTTTCGGGGTGCACGCTCGAACCGGAGCCGCCTGCAACCCGACTGGCGCTGTTAGCCTCTCGGCCGCACTTCTCCCTCACTTCTTCGCTGGGAACGGGTGACCGTGGCCGAACTCGATCCGAGCGCGCCCGCGCGGTGGTCGGCGTTCCGCCAACCGTCCGTGGTGGCGTTCGGCAGCATCGCTCTGGCGCTGCCGTTCGTCGTCTACCTGCTGGGCACGGCCACCGCGCCGGTGGACCTGTGGGTGGTGCCGGCGTTCTTCGCCGCCTTCCTCGTCGCCGAACGGCTGACGCTGGCCGTCGAGGTGCGCTCGCACACCTTCACCTGCTCCGTCGGTGAGGTCGTGCTGGTCGTCGCCCTCGTCGAGATGGGCGGCACCTGGACGGCGGTCGCGTGGGCGGCCGCGATCTGGGTGATCAGCGTCCGCGACCCGATCGCCATCTCCAAGACCCTCACCAACGTCGCGGCGACCGTCATCCAGGTCGGCGTCGTGGTCCTGGTCCTGGACAACCTGCCGGTCGGTCCGCTCACCGACCCGCTCACCTGGCTCTGCTACATCCTCGCGGTCGCCACGGCCACCGCCGTCGGCACGCTCATCGTCATCGCGGCCATCGCCATCACCCAGGGCAACCCGGGCCGGGTGATGCTGGCCCGGCTGTTCGTCCCCGTGCTGGTCGTCTACCCGCTCTCGGTGGTCATCGGCCTGGTCGCCTCGCTGCTGGTCGACCGGACCGCGTGGGCCTGGCTGCTGCTCCTGCCGGTGCTCGTGGCCCTGGCGCTGCTGTACCAGCGCTTCGCCCGGGTGGCCCGGGAGAGCGAGCGGCTGGAGCGGGTCTACGAGTTCGCCCGGCGGGTGGAGCAGGTCAGCTCCGACGAGGACGGCACCCGGCTGATCGTCGAGGCGGTCAAGGAACTGCTCAACGCCGAGCGCGTGGCGCTGTGGCTGCCGCCCTACCTGGACGAGGGGCCGCGCCTGGTCGTCGCGACCGAGGACGGCCGCAGCTGGTACGACGGCCCGAGCGACCCCGACGACCTCATCCGCCGGCGGGCCACCGACGGCTCGGTGGACGGCCCCGTCCTCGTCTCCCTGGCGCGGGCGACCGACGCCGAGGCCGCCGCCCTCGCCCGCCGCGGCGCCGAGGACCTGCTCGCCGCTCCCGTGGCCACCGCGGCCGGGGAGCCGGGTTACCTGGAGATCTGCGACCGGCGCAGCGACGTCGTCTCCTTCGTCGACGGCGACCGCGCCGCGCTGGACTCGATGCTGACCCACGTCAACGCGGCGATCCGGCAGCAGCAGCTGCTCACCCAGATCCGCTACGACGCCGACCACGACCGGCTCACCGGGCTGCCCAACCGGCAGCGCCTCGCGGTGGAGATCGACCAGCTGCTCGCCGCCGACCCGGTGGCCGGCCGCGCCGGGCTGATCCTCGCCGCCCTGGACAACTGCACCGAGGTCACCGACACCCTCGGGCACGCGGCCAGCGACGAGCTGCTGCTGGTCACCGCCGGCCTGCTCCGGGAGCACGCGCCCCCGCAGGCCCTCGTGGCCCGCATGGAGGGTGAGCAGTTCGCCGTCCTGCTGCCCGGGCTGTCCCTCGCCGCCACCGAGCGGGCCGCCCGGCGGCTGCGGGAGGCCACCTCCACGCGGGCGCGGGTGGCCGGCCTGGACCTCGAGGTGACGCTGTCCATCGGCGTGGCCGCGGCCCCGGTCCACGGCACCGACGCCGGCACGCTCATGCAGCGGGCCGACGTCGCGCTGCTGGCCGGGTCCGGCTCCAGCGGCGTGGCGAGCTACCACCCGGTGCTCGACCAGCAGAGCCTGCGCCGGCTGCAGCTGGGCACCGAGCTCGAGCAGGCGATGGCCGAGGGCCAGATCAGCGTCGTCTTCCAGCCGATCATCGACGCGCGGTCCTCCGACATCGTGTCGGTCGAGACGCTGGTCCGCTGGGCGCACCCGCGGTACGGCGCGATCGCGCCGGACGACTTCATCCACCTGGCCGAGCAGATCGGCCGGATCGGGCTGCTCACCGACCACGTGCTCGACCTGGCGCTGGCCCGCTGCCGCAAGTGGCTGGACCAGGACATCGCCCTGTCGGTGGCGGTCAACCTGTCCGCGCGCTGCCTGGCCGAGCCGGACCTCGTCGATCGGGTGCGGCGCGCGCTGCGGCGGCACGGGGTCCCGGGGGAGCTGCTGACGCTGGAGCTCACCGAGGGCAGCGTCGTCGACGACTCGGTGCGCAGCAGCACCGTCCTGGCCGACCTGCACGCCCTGGGCCTGCGGCTGTCGATGGACGACTTCGGCACCGGCTACTCGTCGCTGTCCCAGCTGCGCCAGCTGCCGATCGACGAGGTGAAGATCGACAAGTCCTTCGTGCTGGGGATGTCCACCAGCCAGGGCGAGTCGTTCATCGCCCGGTCGATCATCGAGCTGGCGCACAACCTGGGCCTGCGGGTCGTCGCCGAGGGCGTCGAGGACGAGCTGACCCGCAACCTGCTGGCCGAGATGGGCTGCGACAAGCTGCAGGGCTTCCTGGTCAGCCGGCCGCTGCCCGACGAGCGGCTGGAGAGCTGGATCCTGGCCCGCACCGGCGTCCGCTCGGCGGCTCCGGGTGCGCCGCACCGGCGGCTGTTCGTCCGCACCTGACGGCGCGCCGGAAACCCCGGCGACGGACGGCCGACGGCGTCGGGTACAGTTCTCGACGGCTCCGGCCACCGCCCCTTTAGCTCAGTCGGCAGAGCGTCTCCATGGTAAGGAGAAGGTCTACGGTTCGATTCCGTAAAGGGGCTCCGACCGACCGGTCCTGTCGCGAGACCGGGCCGCACGGTCTCCCGGCGGTGTAGCTCAGCCAGGCAGAGCAAGCGGCTCATAATCGCTGTGTCACCGGTTCAAATCCGGTCACCGCTACTCTCGACGGACCCCGCACCTCGGGGTCCGTCGGCGTGTTGCACCACCGCGCGGGCACCCGTCCGCGCGCACCGGGTCCGGCAGGCCCGTTCCGACAAGGCGAGGAGCCTCCATGGCAGCCACCGACGTCCGTCCGAAGATCACCCTGGCGTGCCAGGAGTGCAAGAACCGCAACTACATCACCCGCAAGAACCGGCGCAACGACCCCGACCGGCTCGAGCTGAAGAAGTACTGCCCCAAGGACCGCCGCCACACCGTCCACCGCGAGACCCGCTGACCCAGCGGTCTCTGCGGCAGGGAGGGCGGGAGCATGGCGCTTGATCCGACACTGGTCGGGCGCAGCTACCCGCCCTCCGCCGTCTACGAGGTCGGCCGCGAGAAGATCGCCGAGTTCGCCGCCGCGATCGGCGAGACCGACCCGGTCCACCGCGACGCCGGGGCCGCCCGCGCCGCCGGCCACCTCGACGTCATCGCCCCGCCGACGTTCGCGATCGTGCTGACCCTCTCCGCGGCCGGCGTCGTCGTGGAGGACCCCGACGTCGCCCTCGACTACAGCCGCGTGGTGCACGGCGAGCAGCGGTTCACCCACCACCGGCCGATCCGCGCCGGCGACCGGCTGGTCGCGACGCCCACCATCGAGGCCGTCCGCAGCGTGGCCGGCAACGACCTGCTCACCACGCGGGTCGACGTCGCCACCGAGGAGGGGGAGCCGGTCTGCTCCGCGTCCTCGATGCTCGTGGCCCGGGGGACGGCATGACCGTGCGCGCCGCCGACGCACCCGTCGGCACCGAGCTGCCCGAGCAGACCTACCGGGTCACCCGCGCCGACCTCGTCCGCTACGCCGGCGCCTCCGGGGACTTCAACCCCATCCACTGGAACGAGCGGGTGGCCACCGGGGTCGGCCTGCCCGGGGTCATCGCCCACGGCATGTTCACGATGGCGCTGGCCGCCCGCGCCGTCACCGCGTGGACCGGCGACCCGGCCGCCCTCGTCGAGTACCAGGTCCGCTTCGGCCGGCCGGTGGTCGTCCCCGACGACGACGCCGGTGCCGAGGTCGTCGTCCGGGGCAAGGTGGGCACCCTCGCCGACGGCGGCCGCGCCCGCGTCGACCTCACCGTGACCAGCGCCGGGGAGAAGGTGCTGTCCCTGGCGCGGGCCACCGTCCAGTTGGCGTGAGCACCCGCCGCCACCTCTCGTTCCCCCTCGCCGCGCTGCTGCTCCTGTCCGGGTGCGGCACGTCGTTCGTCGACACCCTCGCCGCCGAGCAGGAGAGCGCGGCGCCTGCGGACGCCCCGCCTCCCGGGTGCGGCGAGCGGGCCGCGCCCGACCCCGACCGCCCCGTCGTCCGGCTGGACTTCCGCCTGGACGCGGACCTCCGCACGGTCACCGGCACGGAGCGCGTCGTCTTCACGCCCGACCGCCGCACCGACGAGCTGGTGTTCCGGCTGGTGCCCAACTCGCCGTCCGCCGCGGCCGGCGGCAACCGGCTGGCCGTGGACGGCGCGACCGGGGACGACGTCGCCGGCGGCGGCTACGAGGACGCCGGCGCCGAGGGGCCGGGCGGGCTCTACGTCGTCCGGCTGGACCGGGAGCTGGCGGCGGGCGAGTCCACGGAGGTGTCGCTGGAGTTCACGCTGACGCTGGGCCGGGGCGAGTTCGAGCGGGTGGGCGCCGCCGACGGCGTCTCCTGGTGGGCCAGCGGCGCGCCGCTGCTGGCGTGGGAGCCCGGCGCCGGGTGGGCGCGGGACCCGTTCGTCGAGATCATCGGCGAGACCGCCGTCAGCCCGGTCGCCGACACCCGCATCAGCGTCTCCGCACCGGCGGAGCTGACCGTCCTCATGACCGGCGACCAGGAGGAGCCCTCCGCCGAGCGCGACGGCCGGCGCACCTGGACCTCCACCGAGCCGGTCGCCCGGGACGTCAGCGTGGCCGTGGGGGAGTTCGGCACCGCCACGCGGACCACGCCCGGCGGGGTCGAGGTGACCACCGGCGTCCTGCCCGGCGCCGCGGTCGCTGCCGACGCCCTGGCCGACCGGACCGTGGCGGCCATCGGCGACCTCGAGGTCCGCTTCGGCGCCTTCCCGTACCGCACGCTCACCGTGCCGCTGCTGCCCGATCTCGGCGGCGGCATCGAGTACCCGAGCTCGATCCTCCTGGCCGGCGCCAGCGAGCTGGTGCTGGTGCACGAGGCGGCGCACATGTGGTTCTACGGGATGGTGGGCGACTCCCAGTTCCGCGACCCGTGGCTGGACGAGGCCTTCGCCAGCTACGCGGAGTCGGTGGCGTTCCCACCCGATCCGGCCCAGGTCGCGCAGGGGCTGGCCCTCCCCGGCGACGTGGGGGTGGCCATGGACGAGTTCCGCAGCGTCGAGGACTACTTCGCCCGCGTCTACGGCAAGGGCGCGGCGGCGCTGCACCGCGCTCGGGAGGCGGCCGGCGCCGAGGCCTTCGACGCGGCGCTGCGCTGCTACGTGGACACCAACGCCTGGACCATCGCCACCCCGGACGACGTCGCCGCGGCTCTGGCCGACCTGCCCGCCGCCCTCGACGTCCTCCTGGCGGCCGGTGCCGTCCGGCCGGAGGACCTGCCCGACTGAGGCCCCCTGCAGGGTCCCGGCGCGAGCCTGCGAGCGGTGGGGGGCAGGGGGTCCTTGTTCTCAGCCGGCGGACCCCAGCAGGCGCTGCATCCGGGTCACGCCCTCCACCAGGTCGTCGTCACCGAGCGCGTAGGACATCCGCAGGTAGCCCGGGGTGCCGAACGCCTCGCCGGGGACGACGGCCACCTCCGCCTCCTCGAGGATGATCTCGGCCAGCTCCACGCTGTCGCTCGCGGTGCGCCCGGCGATCGGCCGGCCGAGCAGCGACTTGACCGACGGGTAGACGTAGAACGCGCCCTGCGGCTCCGGGCAGGCCACCCCGGGGATCTCGCGCAGCATCGACACGATCGTCCGGCGGCGCCGGTCGAAGGCCTCCTTCATGCGGGCCACCGCCGACAGGTCGCCGGTCAGCGCGGCGATCGCCGCCGCCTGCGACACGTTGGCGACGTTGGACGTGGCGTGGGACTGCAGGTTGGTCGCCGCCTTGACGATGTCGGTGGGTCCGACGATCCAGCCGACCCGCCAGCCGGTCATCGCGTAGGTCTTGGCCACCCCGTTGACGACGACGCAGCGGTCGGCGAGCTCCGGCACCAGCACCGGCATCGACGGCGCGGTCACCCCGTCGTAGGTCAGGTGCTCGTAGATCTCGTCGGTGAGCACCCAGATCCCGTTGTCCAGCGCCCACCGGCCGATCTCCTCCACCACCTCCGGCGGGTACACCGCGCCGGTCGGGTTGGACGGCGAGCAGAACAGCAGCACCTTGGTCCGCGGCGTCCGGGCCGCCTCGAGCTGGGCGACCGAGACGAGGTACCCGCTCTGCTCGTCGGCGACCACCGGAACCGGCACGCCACCGGCCAGCGCGATCGCCTCGGGGTAGGTCGTCCAGTAGGGGGCGGGCAGGAGCACCTCGTCGCCGGGGTCGAGCATCGTGGCGAACGCCTCGTAGACGGCCTGCTTGCCGCCGTTGGTGACCAGCACGTTGGCAGCCGAGACCTGCAGCCCGGAGTCGCGGGCGGTCTTGGCGACGATCGCCTCCTTGAGCGCCGGCAGCCCGCCCGCGGGCGTGTACCGGTGCATCGCCGGCTGCGAGCAGGCGGCGACGGCGGCCGCGACGATGTAGTCCGGCGTCGGGAAGTCCGGTTCCCCCGCGCCGAACCCGATCACCGGCTTGCCCGCGGCCTTGAGGGCCTTGGCCTTGGCGTCGACGGCGAGCGTCGCCGACTCGGCGATCGCGGCGATGCGGCGGGAGATGCGGCGCTCGGCGGGCGGCAGCTCGGCGGACGGGGCGGCGGACTCCGAGGAGGAGACGGCGGTCATGTGCTCATCGTGTCAAAGGGCGGAGCTGCCGGTCGCCCCCGTTCCCGGCTACCCCGTGCCGGCGTCCCGGCGGAGCCGGACGTGGGCCACCGCCCGGGACGGGGCGAACTCCACGCTGGACCAGCCCTCGAGCGCGTCGCCGAGCTCACCGAACAGCCGCTCGCCGTCCCCGAGCAGCACCGGGACGACAGCCACGTGCAGTTCGTCGAGCAGACCGGCCAAGAGGTACTGCCGGATCGTGGACGCGCCGCCACCGAGCCGGACGTGCCGGTCGCCGGCCGCGGCCCGGGCGCGGTCGAGCGCGGCCTCGATCCCGTCGGTCACGCAGTGGGAGGTCGTTCCGCCGGCCATCGGGACGCTGTCGCGGGCGTGGTGGGTGAGGACGAAGACGTCGTGGTGGAAGGGCGGTCCTCGCCCCACCAGCCGGTCACTCCTCGTCGCTCCACGGGCCGCGAACGGGGCCGAACACGTTGCGGCCCATGATCGTGGCGCCGATGTCCTGGTCGCCGAGGGCGCGGAACCGGCGGTCGACCTCCGTGGCGTCGGGGGAGAAGATCCAGTCGTGCAGGCGCTCGCCGCCGATCCCGAGCGGGTCGGCGGGGCTCTGCGCGGGGCCGGCGGCGTAGCCGTCGAGGGACACGGAGAGGTCGTGCACGCGCAGCTCGGTCACGGAGGACAGACCGGGTCGGGTGGTGGAACTCATCCGCGTCTCCGCGTCCTCCTGCCGGGAGCGCGTTGGCTGCCGGGCCCGGCGGTCCCGTACACTCGCTGTCCTGGGGCAGGTGGCCCCGCCACCGGCGTGCCCCGGATCCCCTGCGGGGCCCGGTGTCGCCCGGGGCGGGCATCCGGTCCCGGCCTCCTAGGGGTGTAGCTCAATTGGCAGAGCAGCGGTCTCCAAAACCGCAGGCTGCAGGTTCAAGTCCTGTCACCCCTGCCCGTGCCGCCGGCCGTCCCGCCGGCGACGTGCACGACCCGCAGGACAGCACCGACCCGGACAGACGGCCCGAGAGCAGCGGCCACCACCACCGACTGAGCGAGGCGCAGTGAGCGACGAGAAGCCGGCACGCGAGGACGACCCTCGCGCCGCCTCCGACGCCGACCTCACCGACGAGCAGCTCGACGCCGAGGCGCCGGGCGTCGACGACGCGGCCGAGCTCGAGGCCGCCGAGGCCGCGGTCGCCGCCGAGGCCGAGGCCGACGAGGACAAGGTCGTGGCCGCACCGGCCCGTCGACGCGGTGGCCGGATCACCGCCGGCGACGACGAGGACGACGACGAGCCGGTGGCCTCGCGCACCCGGCGTCCCGCCCGGGAGCGCACCGCGGCCCGCCCGGCCGGCCGGACCACCGACGGCAGCGGCACGCGCTCGCGCGCCGCGGCGGAGAAGGCCCGCGCCGAGGAGGTCCGCCAGCGCCGCAGCCTGCGCCGGTTCCTCCGCGAGGTCGTCGCCGAGCTGCGCAAGGTCATCTGGCCGGGCCGGCGTGAGCTCATCACCTACACGACCGTCGTCATCGTCTTCGTGGCCTTCATGGTCGCACTGGTGGCCGGCCTGGACCTCCTCTTCAGCGCGGGTGTGCTCGCCGTCTTCGGCTGAGCCCGTCCCCGCGCCTGCACGCCACCGACAAGGAAGAGACACCTGTGACCGACCCCCGCGAGCCCTTCGACACCGACAGCGCCGTCGAGGAGATCGATCTCGACGACGACCGCTTCGACGTGCGCGGCAGCGCGGACCTGGAGACGGGCGCCGGTGAGACCGGCGCCGCCGAGGGCTCCACCGACACCGCCGACCAGGACGCGCTCACCGGCGTGGCCGACGCGATCCCCGAGGTCGAGGACGGCGACGTCGACAGCCTGGTCTCCGACCCGCTCACCGAGCCGGCGCCGTCGTCGGACGTGGAGCCGGAGGAGGACGAGGACCCGGTCGAGGCGCTGCGCAAGGCGCTGCGGATCGCCCCCGGCGACTGGTACGTCGTGCACTCCTACGCGGGCTACGAGAACAAGGTGAAGACCAACCTCGAGTCCCGCATCCAGTCGCTGGACATGGAGGACTACATCTACCAGATCGAGGTGCCCACCGAGGAGGTCACCGAGATCAAGAACGGCAAGCGCACGCAGGTCAACCGCAAGGTCTTCCCCGGCTACCTGCTGGTCCGGATGGAGCTCAACGACGAGTCGTGGGGCGCGGTGCGCAACACCCCCGGCGTCACCGGCTTCGTGGGCGCCACCTCCCGGCCCTCGCCGCTGACCCTCGACGAGGTCGCCAAGATCCTCGCCCCGGCGACGACGCCGCAGGCGGCCAAGGCCACCGAGGCGCAGGCCGCCACCGCGGCCGCCCCGACCGCCGTCGTCGACTTCGAGGTCGGCGAGTCGGTCACCGTCATGGACGGGCCGTTCGCCACGCTGCCCGCCACGATCAACGAGATCAACGCCGAGCAGCAGAAGCTCCAGGTGCTCGTCTCGATCTTCGGCCGGGAGACGCCGGTCGAGCTCTCGTTCAGCCAGGTCCAGAAGATCTGAGCAACGGCTCCGCTGGTCCCCGACCCTCGCTCCGCTGGGGCCGGGGCCCTGCACAGGGGCCGCACCGTTCCATCCCGTCACCAAGAAGGAAGTCATGCCCCCCAGGAAGCGGTTGACCGCGGTCATCAAGCTCCAGATCAACGCCGGTGCGGCCACGCCCGCCCCGCCCGTGGGTCCGGCGCTCGGCCAGCACGGCGTCAACATCATGGAGTTCTGCAAGGCGTACAACGCCGCCACGGAGTCGCAGCGCGGCAACGTGATCCCGGTCGAGATCTCGGTCTACGAGGACCGCTCGTTCACCTTCGTCACCAAGACCCCGCCGGCGGCGCGCATGCTGCTCAAGGCCGCCGGTGTCGAGAAGGGTTCCGGCGAGCCGCACAAGACCAAGGTCGCCACCGTCACCCGCGACCAGGTCCGCGAGATCGCCCAGACCAAGATGGCCGACCTCAACGCCAACTCGCTCGACGAGGCCGAGAAGATCATCGCCGGGACCGCCCGGTCGATGGGCATCACCGTTCAGTAACGGCCCTCTCCCGGGTCCCGCCCCGAGCTCCCGAGGGGTGGGGAGGAGAGGGTCCTCCACGTGGGAGGGCCACGCCAGGCCCGTTCACCACACGACTCCCGGCCGCGTGCCGGGGGAGAGGACACACCATGGCGAAGCACGGCAAGAAGTTCCGCGAGGCGGCCGCGAAGGTCGACCGCGAGCAGCTGTACACCCCGCTGCAGGCGGCCACCCTGGCCAAGGAGACGTCGCCGACGTCCTACGACGCCACCGTCGAGGTGGCCATGCGGCTGGGTGTCGACCCCCGCAAGGCCGACCAGATGGTCCGCGGCACGGTCAACCTGCCGCACGGCACCGGCAAGACCGCTCGCGTCATCGTCTTCGCGACCGGTGACAAGGCCGCCGAGGCCGAGGCCGCCGGCGCCGACGTCGTCGGCTCCGACGACCTGATCGAGCGCATCCAGGGCGGCTTCCTGGACTTCGACGCGGCGATCGCCACCCCCGACCAGATGGCCAAGGTCGGCCGGATCGCCCGCATCCTCGGCCCCCGCGGCCTGATGCCGAACCCGAAGACCGGCACCGTGACCCCCGACGTCACCAAGGCCGTCAACGACATCAAGGGCGGGAAGATCAACTTCCGCGTCGACAAGCAGGCCAACCTGCACCTGGTCATCGGCAAGACCTCGTTCGACCAGACCAAGCTGGTGGAGAACTACGCCGCGGCGCTGGACGAGGTGCTGCGGGCCAAGCCGGCCGCGGCCAAGGGCCGGTACCTGAAGAAGGTCACCGTCTCCACGACGATGGGCCCGGGCATCCCGGTCGACCCGAACCGCACCCGCAACCTGACGGTGGACGAGCCCACCTCCTGAACCCAGGAGCGGGCCGCCCGGAGGCCCCGTCGCGCAGGAGCGCGGCGGGGCCTCCGTCGTTCCTCGGTCCTCTCGGCGCCCCGTCCGGCGGTGTGCCCCGACGCGCGGTGCGGAGCCGGATCCCCCCGGGGCACCCGCGCGACGTCGCCCGGGCAGCCGCTGCGCCGTCCAGGGGACAGGGTCCGTCGACCGCGGAACCGGGCGGTCACCGCCGCGCGCGATCCATCGCGTACTCTTGGCGGCGTTCCCCCCAAGACCGTTGGTCGTCGCACGTCCGCGTGCGATCGAAGGTCCCGGATCCCGGGCGACCCGCGCAGGAGGACGGTTCGATCGATGGACGCCGTGCGTCCGTCCCTCGCCCCGTGCGCCCTGCGCCGGGGCGTTCCTCGTCTCCGGGGCCGACTCGATCGCCCGCAGTCGTGCCGCGTCCGGTGGTCGCCCGACAGACGAGAGGAGGCCCATGCCCACGCAGGCGAAGGCCGCGGTGATCGACGAGATCACCGAGCGGTTCCAGTCGTCCAGCGCGGCGGTGCTCACCGAGTACCGCGGGCTGACCGTGGCCCAGCTGACCCAGCTGCGCCGTTCCCTCGGTGAGGGCAGCAGCTACGCCGTCGTCAAGAACACCCTGACGAAGCGCGCCGCGGAGCAGGTCGGCTTCGCCGACCTCGCCCCGCTGCTCAACGGGCCCACCGCGATCGCCTTCATCGAGGGCGACCCGGTGACCGCGGCCAAGGCCATCCGTGACTTCGCGCGCGCCAACCCGCTGCTCGTCGTCAAGGGCGGCGTGGTCGAGGGCCGCACCGTCGGCGCCGGTGAGGTCACCGCCCTCGCCGACGTCGAGCCGCGCGAGGTCCTGCTCGCCAAGCTGGCCGGCGCGATGAAGGGCAACCTCACCAAGGCCGCGGGTCTTTTCCAGGCCCCGCTGTCCCAGGTCGCCCGCCTCGCCGCCGCGCTGCAGGAGAAGAAGGAGTCCGCCGAGGGCTCCGCTGCTCCGGCCGCCGGCGACGACGCTGCTGCTGCTGACACCACCCCGGCCGCCCAGGCCACCGATGACACCGCTGCCGCCGCGGACGCCGCGGCCAGCACCGACTGACCCAAGGAGACACCATGGCCAAGCTGTCCACTGACGAGCTGCTCGACGCCTTCAAGGAGATGACCCTCCTGGAGCTGTCGGACTTCGTGAAGCAGTTCGAGGAGACCTTCGAGGTCACCGCTGCTGCCCCCGTCGCCGTCGCGGCCGCCCCGGCCGCCGGTGGCGGCGCTGCCGCCGAGGAGACCGTCGAGCAGGACGAGTTCGACGTCATCCTCGAGAGCGCCGGCGACAAGAAGATCCAGGTCATCAAGGAGGTGCGCGGCCTGACCTCGCTCGGCCTCAAGGAGGCCAAGGACCTGGTCGACGGCGCGCCGAAGCCGGTCCTGGAGAAGGTCGCCAAGGACGCCGCGGAGAAGGCCAAGGCCGCCCTCGAGGGCGCCGGCGCCACCGTCACGGTCAAGTGACCCCCCACCCGGCGCTCGCCGGGTGAGCACCACCTCGCACGACCCGCAGGGGCCGTCCTCTTCCCGGAGGGCGGCCCCTGCGGCGTGTCCGGCCGCCCCCGCGGCGTGTCCGAGTGCCGCCTCCGGCCGGAAAATCGCGGCGTGGCTGCTGACCGGAGGCCGTCCGACTGGCATCATCAACTCGTCGTCATGGAGAGGGCCCCTCGGACCCCGCCGGTCGGCTGCCCTTTCCGGGATGTGTGTCCGGTCGCACGGACCCCCCCGACGTGGACAGCCCGCCCGAGCAGGGGTAGGGTTCTCTGTTGCGCTGCCCCCTGACTGCCTGCCCGCTACCGACGGGTCACCAGTGGTGCCCGGGACCCGTCCCGGGACACCCGGTGGACCCTCCTGGTGCAGGACGACGCGGACAGCCCCGCCATTAACGACGACGACCCAGGACGAACAAGCACCCACCGCCCGCACGTCGTGAGGTCCTTGGAAGGACGCATCTTGGCAGGCTCTCGCCCCACCAGCATCAACCCCGGCACCACCGAGTCAGGTACCACCCAGAACACCCCGCAGGCCCCCCAGTCCGGCCCCCGCACCGGCGAGGCCGACCAGCAGAAGATCCCCGGCGCGCCGCTGCGGGTCTCGTTCGCCAAGATCTCCGAGCCCCTCGAGGTGCCGGACCTGCTGGCCCTGCAGACCGCCTCCTTCGACTGGCTCATCGGCAGCCCCGAGTGGCGGGCGACGCTCTCGCCCGAGGAGCAGGCCGACGCCGTCGGCGGCCTCGCCGAGATCCTCGAGGAGATCTCGCCGATCGAGGACTTCAGCGGCTCGATGTCGCTGTCCTTCTCCAACCCGCGCTTCGAGGACGTCAAGGCGTCCCTCGAGGAGTGCAAGGACAAGGACATGACCTACGCGGCGCCGCTGTTCGTCACCGCCGAGTTCATGAACAACACCACCGGCGAGATCAAGAGCCAGACGGTGTTCATGGGCGACTTCCCGATCATGACGAGCAAGGGCACGTTCGTCATCAACGGGACCGAGCGCGTCGTCGTCTCGCAGCTGGTCCGCAGCCCGGGCGTCTACTTCGACAAGACCCTGGACAAGACGTCGGACAAGGACGTCTTCAGCGCCAAGGTCATCCCCAGCCGGGGCGCGTGGCTGGAGTTCGACGTCGACAAGCGCGACACCGTCGGCGTCCGGATCGACCGCAAGCGCCGCCAGCCGGTCACCGTCCTGCTCAAGGCCCTGGGCTGGACAGAGGACCGCATCCGCGAGCACTTCCAGTGGTCGCCCACGGTCCTGGCCACCCTCGAGAAGGACCACATCCCCGGTCAGGACGAGGCCCTGCTCGACATCTACCGCAAGCTGCGGCCGGGCGAGCCGCCGACGCGCGAGTCGGCGCAGGCGCTGCTGGAGAACCTGTTCTTCAACTCCAAGCGCTACGACCTGGCCAAGGTGGGCCGGTACAAGGTCAACAAGAAGCTCGGCGTCGCGGTGCCGCAGAGCACGCTGACGCTGACCGAGGACGACATCGTCGCCACGATCGAGTACGTCGTCCGGCTGCACGCCGGCGAGCCGGACCACGGCGTCGACGACATCGACCACTTCGGCAACCGTCGCCTGCGCACCGTCGGCGAGCTGATCCAGAACCAGATCCGGGTCGGCCTCTCCCGCATGGAGCGCGTCGTCCGCGAGCGGATGACGACCCAGGACGTCGAGGCGATCACGCCGCAGACCCTGATCAACATCCGGCCGGTCGTCGCCTCCATCAAGGAGTTCTTCGGCACCAGCCAGCTGTCCCAGTTCATGGACCAGACCAACCCGCTCGCGGGCCTGACCCACAAGCGCCGCCTCTCGGCGCTGGGTCCGGGCGGTCTGTCGCGTGAGCGGGCCGGCATGGAGGTCCGCGACGTCCACCCGAGCCACTACGGCCGGATGTGCCCGATCGAGACGCCGGAAGGCCCGAACATCGGCCTGATCGGATCGCTGTCGGCTTACGGGCGGGTCAACGCGTTCGGCTTCATCGAGACGCCGTACCGCCGCGTCAACAACGGTGTGGTCAGCGAGTCGATCGACTACCTGACCGCCGACGAGGAGGACCGCTTCGTCGTCGCCCAGGCCAACTCGCCGCTGGACGCCGCCGGCCGGTTCGCCGAGGACCGCGTCCTGGTCCGCACCAAGGGCGGTGAGGTCGACTACCTCGTCCCCGAGAACGTCGACTACATGGACGTCTCGCCGCGGCAGATGACCTCGGTCGCGACGGCGATGATCCCGTTCCTCGAGCACGACGACGCCAACCGCGCGCTCATGGGCGCCAACATGCAGCGTCAGGCCGTCCCGTTGCTGCGCAGCGAGGCGCCGCTGGTCGGCACCGGCATGGAGCTGCGTGCCGCCGTCGACGCCGGCGACGTCGTGGTGGCCGAGAAGGCCGGTGTGGTCGAGGACTCCACCGCCGACTACGTCACCGTCATGGCCGACGACGGCACCCGGCAGACCTACCGGCTGCTGAAGTTCCGCCGCTCGAACCAGGGGACGTCGATCAACCAGTCCCCGGTCGTCGAGGAGGGCCAGCGGGTCGAGGTCGGCCAGGTCATCGCCGACGGTCCGTGCACCGACCAGGGCGAGATGGCGCTGGGCAAGAACCTGCTCGTCGCCTTCATGCCGTGGGAGGGCCACAACTACGAGGACGCGATCATCCTGTCGCAGCGCCTCGTGCAGGACGACGTCCTGTCCTCGATCCACATCGAGGAGTTCGAGGTCGACGCCCGCGACACCAAGCTGGGCGCCGAGGAGATCACCCGGGACATCCCGAACGTCTCCGAGGAGGTCCTCGCCGACCTCGACGAGCGCGGCATCATCCGCATCGGTGCCGAGGTCGTCCCCGGCGACATCCTCGTCGGCAAGGTCACGCCCAAGGGCGAGACCGAGCTGACCCCCGAGGAGCGGCTGCTGCGGGCGATCTTCGGTGAGAAGGCCCGCGAGGTCCGCGACACCAGCCTCAAGGTCAAGCACGGTGAGTCCGGCAAGGTCATCGGCGTCCGCGTGTTCTCGCGCGAGGACGGCGACGAGCTGCCCGCCGGCGTCAACGAGCTGATCCGGGTCTACGTCGCCCAGATGCGCAAGATCTCCGACGGTGACAAGCTCGCCGGCCGCCACGGCAACAAGGGCGTCATCGCGAAGATCCTGCCGCAGGAGGACATGCCGTTCCTCGAGGACGGCACCCCGGTGGACATCGTCCTCAACCCGCTCGGCGTGCCGGGCCGGATGAACGTCGGCCAGGTCCTGGAGACCCACCTCGGGTGGGTCGCCAAGCAGGGCTGGCAGGTCGAGGGCACCCCGGACTGGGCGAAGAACCTGCCCGAGGCCGCGAAGTCGGCGGCCCCCGGGACCCGGACCGCGACGCCGGTGTTCGACGGCGCCAAGGAGGAGGAGATCGTCGGCCTGCTGGGCTCGACGACCCCGAACCGCGACGGCAACCGCATGGTCGAGCCGACCGGCAAGGCGCGGCTGTTCGACGGCCGTTCCGGCGAGCCGTTCCCGGAGCCGATCTCGGTGGGCTACGTCTACATCCTGAAGCTGCTGCACCTGGTCGACGACAAGATCCACGCCCGGTCGACCGGCCCCTACTCGATGATCACGCAGCAGCCGCTGGGTGGTAAGGCGCAGTTCGGTGGCCAGCGCTTCGGTGAGATGGAGTGCTGGGCGATGCAGGCCTACGGCGCGGCCTACGCGCTGCAGGAGCTGCTCACCATCAAGTCCGACGACATCCTGGGCCGCGTCAAGGTCTACGAGGCGATCGTCAAGGGCGAGAACATCCCCGAGCCGGGCATCCCGGAGTCGTTCAAGGTGTTGCTCAAGGAGCTGCAGTCGCTCTGCCTGAACGTGGAGGTCCTCTCCGGCGACGGTCAGGCGATCGAGCTGCGCGACACCGACGACGAGGTCTTCCGGGCCGCGGAGGAGCTGGGCATCGACCTGTCCCGCCGCGAGCCCTCCAGCGTCGAGGACGTGTGATGTTCCGCGCCGGGTCTCTCCCCGCGAACTCCGAGGGACCCGGCGCGGCCACAAAGCCAACGACAAAGAAGAAAAGCATCACTAGCCCCGGAAAGGGGTCCACTCAGTGCTCGACGTCAACTTCTTCGACGAGTTGCGCATCGGTCTGGCCACCGGCGACGACATCCGCCAGTGGTCGCACGGTGAGGTGAAGAAGCCCGAGACCATCAACTACCGGACACTGCGTCCGGAGAAGGATGGCCTCTTCTGCGAGAAGATCTTCGGTCCCACCCGGGACTGGGAGTGCTACTGCGGCAAGTACAAGCGGGTCCGGTTCAAGGGCATCATCTGTGAGCGCTGCGGCGTCGAGGTGACCCGGGCCAAGGTCCGCCGCGAGCGGATGGGCCACATCGAGCTGGCCGCTCCGGTCACCCACATCTGGTTCTTCAAGGGCGTGCCCTCGCGCCTGGGCTACCTGCTCGACCTGGCGCCCAAGGACCTCGAGAAGATCATCTACTTCGCCGCCTACCTGATCACCTCGGTCGACGACGAGACCCGCCACCGCGACCTCCCGACCATCGAGGCCGAGATCAGCGCGGAGAAGCACAACCTGGAGTCCCGCCGGGACGCCGACGTGGAGGCCCGCCAGCAGAAGCTGGAGGCCGACCTCGCCGAGCTCGAGGCCGAGGGCGCCAAGTCCGACGTCCGCCGCAAGGTGCGCGAGGGCGGCGAGCGCGAGATGCGCCAGCTGCGCGACCGTTCCCAGCGGGAGATCGACCGCCTCGAGGAGGTGCTCGACACCTTCCGCAAGCTGGAGGTCAAGCAGCTCATCGCCGACGAGGGCCTCTACCGCGAGCTGCGCGACCGCTTCGGTGAGTACTTCGAGGGCGGCATGGGCGCCGCGGCGCTGCAGAAGCTGCTCGCCGACTTCGACCTCGACGCCGAGGCCACCTCGCTGCGCGAGACGATCCGCACCGGCAAGGGCCAGCGCAAGCTGCGGGCCCTCAAGCGGCTGAAGGTCGTCGCGGCGTTCCAGCAGACCCGCAACTCGCCCATGGGCATGGTGCTGGACTGCGTCCCGGTCATCCCGCCGGACCTGCGCCCGATGGTGCAGCTCGACGGTGGCCGCTTCGCCACCAGCGACATGAACGACCTGTACCGCCGGGTGATCAACCGGAACAACCGGTTGAAGCGGCTGCTGGACCTCGGCGCGCCCGAGATCATCGTGAACAACGAGAAGCGGATGCTCCAGGAGTCCGTGGACGCGCTGTTCGACAACGGCCGTCGCGGCCGGCCGGTCACCGGCCCGGGCAACCGTCCCCTGAAGTCCCTGAGCGACCTGCTCAAGGGCAAGCAGGGCCGGTTCCGCCAGAACCTGCTCGGCAAGCGCGTCGACTACTCCGGCCGTTCGGTCATCGTCGTCGGCCCGCAGCTCAAGCTGCACCAGTGCGGCCTGCCCAAGCAGATGGCGCTCGAGCTGTTCAAGCCGTTCGTCATGAAGCGGCTGGTCGACCTCAACCACGCGCAGAACATCAAGTCCGCGAAGCGGATGGTGGAGCGCGCCCGTCCCGTCGTCTGGGACGTGCTGGAGGAGGTCATCACCGAGCACCCGGTGCTGCTGAACCGCGCGCCGACGCTGCACCGCCTGGGCATCCAGGCCTTCGAGCCGCAGCTGGTCGAGGGCAAGGCCATCCAGATCCACCCGCTGGTCTGCACCGCGTTCAACGCCGACTTCGACGGTGACCAGATGGCGGTGCACCTGCCGCTGTCGGCCGAGGCGCAGGCCGAGGCGCGGATCCTGATGCTGTCGTCGAACAACATCCTGTCGCCGGCCGACGGCCGCCCGATCACCGCGCCGACCCAGGACATGGTGCTGGGCCTCTACCACCTGACCACTCTGGTGGCCAGCCCGCTGGAGGCCGACGGCGGCCAGCCGCGGTCGTTCTCGTCCACGGCCGAGGCGATCATGGCCTACGACCAGGGCGGTCTCGGGCTGCAGGAGCGGGCCTGGATCCGCCTCGACGAGGTCTTCGGCGTCGACAACGGCACGGTGAACGAGCCGTGGGAGCAGCCGGAGGACTGGACGCCGGGCACCCCCGCCCGCGTGCTGACCAGCCTGGGCCGGGTGCTGTTCAACGAGGCCCTGCCCGAGGACTACCGGTTCGTCAACTACCAGGTGCCGAAGAAGGAGCTCGGGGCGATCGTCAACGACCTCGCCGAGCGCTACCCCAAGGTGCAGGTCGCGGCGACGCTGGACGCGCTCAAGTCCGCCGGGTTCCACTGGGCCACCCGCGCGGGGATCACGATCGCCATCGACGACGTGGTCACCCCGCCGGCCAAGCAGGAGATCCTGGACCGGCACGAGGCCGAGGCCCGGCAGATCGAGAAGCAGTACGAGCGCGGTGTCATCACCGACACCGAGCGTCGTGGAGAGCTCATCGAGATCTGGACCCGCGCGCGGGCCGAGGTCAGCCAGGCGATGGTGGACAACTTCCCGACCACCAACCCGGTCTGGGTCATGGTCAACTCGGGCGCCCGAGGCAACATGATGCAGATCAGCCAGATCGCCGGTATGCGTGGTCTGGTCGCCAACCCGAAGGGCGAGATCATCCCGCGGCCGATCAAGGCCAACTTCCGGGAGGGTCTGTCGGTGCTGGAGTACTTCATCTCCACGCACGGTGCCCGCAAGGGTCTGGCCGACACCGCGCTGCGTACCGCTGACTCGGGCTACCTCACCCGCCGGCTGGTCGACGTCTCCCAGGACGTCATCATCCGCGAGGAGGACTGCGGCACCGACCGCGGCGTGATCATGCCGATCGCGACCGTCGTGAACGGCACGCTGACCCGGGACGCGCACGTCGAGACCAGCGTCTACGCCCGTGCCCTGGCCGCCGACGTGGTGGCCGAGGACGGCACGCTGATCGCGCAGGCCAACCAGGACCTGGGCGACGTGCTCATCGCCGCGCTGGTCGAGGCGGGGGTCGCGGAGGTCAAGGTCCGCTGCGTCCTGACCTGCGAGTCGCTGCTCGGCACCTGCGCCACCTGCTACGGCCGGTCGCTCGCGACCGGCAAGCTGGTGGACGTCGGCGAGGCGGTCGGCATCATCGCCGCCCAGTCCATCGGTGAGCCCGGCACCCAGCTGACGATGCGCACCTTCCACACCGGTGGTGTCGCGGGTGAGGACATCACCCACGGCCTGCCGCGTGTGGTGGAGCTCTTCGAGGCCCGCGTCCCCAAGGGCAAGGCCCCGATCGCCGAGCTGGCCGGCACCGTGCGCATCGAGGACGGCGAGCAGTTCCGCAAGCTCACCATCACCCCGGACGACGGCTCGGACGAGGTCGTCTACGACAAGCTGTCGCGCCGGTCGCGGCTGCGGGTCGAGGACGGCGCGCACGTCGAGGTCGGCGAGCAGCTCACCGAAGGTGCGGTCGACCCGCACGAGGTGCTGCGGATCATGGGCCCGCGCGAGGTGCAGCTGCACCTGGTCCGCGAGGTCCAGGAGGTCTACCGCAGCCAGGGCGTGTCGATCCACGACAAGCACATCGAGGTGATCATCCGCCAGATGCTCAAGCGGGTGACCATCATCGACTCGGGTGCGACGGAGTTCCTGCCCGGTGCGCTGGTCGAGCGGACGCTGTTCGAGACCGAGAACCGTCGGGTGGTCGCCGAGGGCAGCGAGCCGGCCTCGGCCCGCCCGGTGCTCATGGGCATCACCAAGGCCTCGCTCGCGACCGAGTCGTGGCTGTCGGCCGCCTCCTTCCAGGAGACGACCAAGGTGCTCACCGACGCGGCGATCCAGGGCAAGAGCGACAGCCTGCTCGGTCTCAAGGAGAACGTGATCATCGGGAAGCTGATCCCGGCCGGTACCGGCATCAGCCGCTACCGGAACATCACGGTCGAGCCGACCGAGGAGGCCCGCGCCGCCGTCTACACCATGGCCGGCTACGACGACGGGCAGTACTACAGCCCCGACGTCTTCGGTCAGGGCACCGGCGAGGCCGTGCGCCTCGAGGAGTACGACTGGCGGGGCTGAACCCCCGGTAGTGCCTGAGGAGGGCCCCGTGGACCATCAGGTCCGCGGGGCCCTTCCGCGTCCCCGTGGCGGACTTCCGGCGCGGACGGTCCGGCTTCAGGACTCTCGGCGCCGAGAGTCCGGTGACGAAACGGTGTCGGAAGGCGACGGGATCAGGACGCCAGGCGCTTCATCGTCTCCACCGTGCGTAGCCGGCTCGTCCGGTCGTCGGCGAGCGGCTGGAGCATCAGCGTCGTGACGCCGGCCTCGCGGAAGGCGGCGATCCGCTCGGCCACGTAGGACTCCGGACCGATCAGCGACGTCGCCCGCGCCAGCTCCTCCGGGACGGCGGCCGCCGCCTCGTCCTTCTTGCCCGACAGGTAGAGGTCCTGGATCAGCTCGGCCTCGGCCTCGTAGCCGTAGCGCCGCGCGTGGTCGTTGTAGAAGTTCTTGCCCCGCGCCCCCATGCCGCCGATGTACAGCGCCAGCTGGGGCCGGACGGCGTCCACCAGGTGGTCGACGTCATCGCCGATCGCCACCGGCACGCCCACCACGATCGCGAGGTCGCCCAGCTGCGGGTCGCGCCGGGCCTTCCCGGCCGCCAGGGAGTCGCCCCACACCCGCGCGGCCTTCTCGGGCACGAAGAAGATCGGCTCCCACGCGTCGGCGATCTCCGCGGCCAGCTCCACGTTCTTGGGCCCGATCGCCGCGAGCAGCACCGGGATCCGGTCGCGCACCGGGGTGTTGATCAGCTTGAGCGGCTTGCCGAGGCCGGTGCCCTGCTCCGGCGGCAGCGGGATCGTGTACTTCGGGCCGTCGTGCACCAGCCGCTCCCGCCGCCAGACCTGCCGGCAGACCTCCACGACCTCGCGGGTGCGCTGCAGCGGGGCGTCGTAGGGGACGCCGTGCCAGCCCTCGATCACCTGCGGGCCCGAGGCGCCCAGGCCGAGGGTGAACCGGCCGTCGGAGACGTAGTCCAGCCCGGCCGCGGTCATCGCCGTCAGGGCGGGGGTGCGGCTGTAGATGGGGAAGATCCCGCTCATCAGCTGGACGCGCTCGGTAACGGCGGCCAGGTAGCCCAGCTGGCTCACCGCGTCGAAGGTGTAGACCTCCGCGACCATCGCGAGGTCGAGCCCCGCGGACTCGAGGTCGCGGATCTCCGCGGCGGTCTCCCGGAACCCACCGCTGTAGCTGGCCTGGATGCCGATGCGCACGTCCACTCCTCTGGTCGACGGCGCCACCGTCGGCGCCGGGCCCGACCGTATCGGCAGGAGCGGAGCGGCCCGAGGGTGCTCAGAGGGGACGGACGACGCCCACGACCTCGGTGACCACGCGGACGCCGTCGACGTCGCCGGGCACCCGAGTGGCCGCGTGCGCGTCGGCCAGGTCGACCTTCACCACGTACCCGCTCTCCCGGCGGGCCAGCCCGACCCCGACCACGTCCGGATCGGCGGCCAGCCGCGCGCTGAGGGCGCTCTTGGCGGCTCGGGCGGACGCGCGGTCGGTCATGCACCCATGGTGCCCCCGATCAGGCCGGCGCGACAGTAGCCGGACCCTGCCCCCCCACCCCTCGCAGGCTCGGGGCGGGGCCCTGCAGGGGGCCACCGTCCTCCTCCCCACCCCTCGTCGGCTCGGGGCGGGGCCGCTGGACGGCGCCGGCAGCTCAGGAGGCCACCCACTGCAGGCCCAGGACGTCGAGCACGGTGGCCAGCGGGTTGGCGAAGGTGACGCCACCGCCGGCCCGCCCGCCGGTCTCGCTGCCGGCGAAGAGCAGCCCCAGGGGCGTGCGGTCGCTGCTCCGCCAGATCACCGAGCCGCTGTCCCCGCCGGCGCTGAACCCGGCGGTCGCGCCGTCGATCTCCACCTGGTCGTCGAAGGTGTGGACGACGTCGCCGTACTGCACCGCCACCCCGTCGACCTCGACGGCGCTGATCCGGCCCCGCGTGTGCCCGGTCGTGCGGCCCACCTTCTCGACCGGCTCGTCGGGCTCCACGTCGTCGACCGCCAGCACCTCGTCGGACAGCGGACCGCCGGGGAACCGCCCGGGCTCGACCGGCACCTCGGCGTCCAGGACCGCGACGGCGGCGTCCACCAGGTTGGCCCGGCCGTCGGCGAGGAAGGCCTCGAAGGCGGCCAGCGTGGCGACCCGGTCGTCGTCGACGCCACCGTCGGCCGGACCCGGCTGCAGCACCGGGGCCCCGATCGCGGCGTCGCCGCTCGCGGCCAGGACGTGGCTGTTGGACAGCAGGGCCAGGCGGCCACCGACCCGGACGAAGCCACCCAGCGTCCCCGCGGTCACCGCCCCGTGCCCGACGGAGAGCCCCGGGTGCAGCGGCCGGGTGCCCTGCTGCAGCTGCTCGGGGGTGGGGGAGGAGAGGGCCCGGACGACGCCGATGACGCGCACGTCGATCTCCTCCAGGACGGCGTCGTCCAGGCCGGCCAGCAGGACGTCGACGTCGTCCTTGATCGCCAGGCGGATCGCCAGGTGCGCCTGGCCGGGACCGATCGGCGCCAGGCCGAGCGCGGGGCGCACCCAGCCGCCGGGTCCGAGGTCGCTGGCCGTGACGGGACCGGTGGCCTCGGCCAGCCGGGCCGACAGGTGGGCCTTGAGCTCGCGGGCGAGGTCGACGTGCACGGAGTCCTCCGGTGGCGGGATGTGGGCGTCCTGCGACCGACCGTAGGGCCGGGGTACGACAGCCGCGCGGTGTCCGGGTGACCGGGCGCCTCCGGGGTGTCGCGGACGACAGCCGTCCCGGTCGCCGTCCGCCCCGGTACAGTCGCCGCCACCGCCGGGCCGGCCCGCCGGGGTCCTCCCCCCGGGAATACCCCGGCTCCAGGGGCGTTGACCTGGCCGTACGCGCCCGGCGCGTGAGGCTGACCACCGCGTGTCGACATGTGGCGGACCCGGCTTTGACCGGCTTCGGGCACGCGGGTATCGTGGTCAGCCGTGCCCAGGGTGCCCTGGGCCTGCTCCCGTTCGCGGTGCGCCTGCCGACAGGTGGTGGCGCCGAGTCGCGGGGGGCGACCGATCCGGTTTGAAGCGCCGGCCGGTTCCTGGCGAGGGCGACACGCCCGACCGCGGGGACCGGTGGTGATCCACGGCCGGGAACGGGTACGACCCCAGCAGGACCGGCACCCCGGGCACGACCGAGCAGAGCACCGTCCACAAGCACGACCCAGCGCAGGTAGGAGATCCAGGCCACCCATGCCCACGATCAACCAGCTGGTCCGCAAGGGCCGCGAGGACAAGGTCGAGAAGACCAAGACCCCGGCGCTGAAGGGCTCCCCTCAGCGTCGCGGCGTGTGCACCCGCGTGTACACGACGACGCCGAAGAAGCCGAACTCGGCGCTGCGCAAGGTCGCTCGCGTCCGCCTCACGAGTGGCATCGAGGTCACCGCCTACATCCCGGGCGTCGGCCACAACCTGCAGGAGCACTCGATGGTGCTCGTGCGCGGCGGCCGCGTGAAGGACCTCCCCGGCGTGCGCTACAAGATCATCCGTGGCTCGCTGGACACCCAGGGTGTCCGCAACCGCAAGCAGGCTCGCAGCCGGTACGGCGCGAAGAAGGAGAAGAGCTAATGCCGCGCAAGGGCCCCGCGCCGCGTCGCCCGCTGGTAGCCGACCCGGTGTACCAGTCGCCGCTGGTCACCCAGCTGGTCAACAAGGTGCTCGTCGACGGCAAGCGCTCGGTCGCCGAGGCGATCGTCTACGGCGCCCTCGAGGGTGCCCGCGCCAAGACCGACACCGACCCGGTGGTCACGCTCAAGCGGGCGCTGGACAACGTCAAGCCGGCCCTCGAGGTCCGCAGCCGCCGCGTCGGTGGCGCGACCTACCAGGTCCCGGTCGAGGTCCGCGCCTCGCGGAGCACCACCCTGGGCCTGCGCTGGCTGATCCAGTACAGCCGGGCACGGCGTGAGAAGACGATGACCGAGCGCCTCATGAACGAGCTGCTCGACGCGAGCAACGGCCTCGGTGCCGCGGTGAAGCGCCGCGAGGACACCCACAAGATGGCCGAGTCGAACAAGGCATTCGCGCACTACCGCTGGTGAGCGCGCCCCGCCGGTGAGAGCCGGCACCCGCGGCCGGCGGGAAGTCCGGGCCACCCCCGGACACCCGCACGCGGACCCGAACGAGGAGGAGTAGGAGATGGCCAAGAAGGCCGAGCTCGCCAAGACCCGCAACATCGGGATCATGGCGCACATCGACGCCGGCAAGACCACGACGACGGAGCGCATCCTCTTCTACACCGGTATCAACTACAAGATCGGTGAGGTCCACGACGGCGCGGCCACGATGGACTGGATGGAGCAGGAGCAGGAGCGCGGCATCACCATCACGTCCGCCGCGACGAAGTGCTCCTGGAACGGCCACGACATCAACATCATCGACACCCCGGGTCACGTCGACTTCACCGTCGAGGTGGAGCGGTCCCTGCGGGTGCTCGACGGTGCCGTCGCCGTCTACGACGGTGTCGCCGGCGTCGAGCCGCAGACCGAGCAGGTGTGGCGGCAGGCCGAGAAGTACGGCGTCCCGCGCATGTGCTTCGTCAACAAGCTCGACCGCACCGGTGCGAACTTCTTCCGCTGCGTCGACATGATGGTCGAGCGGCTGGGTGCCAACCCGCTGGTGCTGCAGATCCCGATCGGTGCCGAGGCCGACTTCATCGGCGTCGTGGACCTGGTCCAGATGAAGGCCCTCACCTGGCGCGGCGAGACCAAGCTCGGTGAGGACTACGCGGTCGAGGACATCCCGGCCGAGCTCGCCGACAAGGCCGACGAGTACCGCGAGAAGCTGCTCGAGGGCATCGCGGACTTCGACGACTCGATCATGGAGTCCTACCTCGGCGGCGAGGAGATCTCGGTCGCCACCATCAAGGCCGCGATCCGCAAGGCCACCATCGCCGGCCAGGTCAACCCGGTCGTCACCGGTTCCGCGTTCAAGAACAAGGGCGTGCAGCCCATGCTCGACGCGGTCATCGACTACCTGCCCAGCCCGCTGGACATCGAGGCGATCGTCGGCACCGCGCTCGACGGCGAGACCGAGGTCCTGCGGCACGCCGACGAGGACGAGCCGTTCTCGGCGCTGGCCTTCAAGATCCAGACCGACCAGCACCTCGGCAAGCTGACCTACATCCGCGTGTACTCCGGCAAGCTGGACGCCGGGTCCCCGGTGCTGAACAGCACCAAGGACCGCAAGGAGCGGGTCGGCAAGATCTACCAGATGCACGCCAACAAGCGCGAGGAGCGCCAGGGCGTGGGTGCCGGCGAGATCGTCGCCGTCAACGGCATGAAGCAGACGACGACGGGTGACACCCTCAGCGACCCGCAGAAGCCGGTCATCCTGGAGTCGATGAGCTTCCCGGCCCCCGTCATCTCGGTGGCCATCGAGCCGAAGACCAAGAGCGACCAGGAGAAGCTGGGCACGGCCATCCAGAAGCTGGCCGAGGAGGACCCGACCTTCCAGGTCCGCCTCGACGAGGAGACCGGCCAGACGGTCATCTCCGGCATGGGCGAGCTGCACCTGGAGATCCTCGTCGACCGCATGCGCCGCGAGTTCAACGTCGAGGCCAACGTCGGCAAGCCGCAGGTGGCCTATCGCGAGACCATCCGCAAGGCGGTCGAGCGGTACGACTACACGCACAAGAAGCAGACCGGTGGCTCCGGCCAGTTCGCGAAGGTGCAGATCGCGCTCGAGCCGCTGCCGATGGCAGCCGACTCCGCGACCTACGAGTTCGAGAACAAGGTCACCGGTGGTCGCATCCCGCGGGAGTACATCCCCTCGGTGGACGCGGGCATGCAGGACGCCATGCAGTACGGCGTCCTCGCCGGCTACCCGATCGTCGGGGTCAAGGCCACGCTGCTCGACGGCCAGTACCACGAGGTCGACTCCTCGGAGATGGCCTTCAAGATCGCCGGCTCGATGGCCTTCAAGGAGGCCGCCCGCAAGGCCAGCCCGGCCCTGCTCGAGCCGCTCATGGCCGTCGAGGTCGTCACCCCGGAGGAGAACATGGGTGACGTCATCGGCGACCTGAACTCCCGGCGCGGGACCATCCAGGCGATGGAGGAGCGCTCCGGCGCCCGCGTCGTCCGGGCCCTGGTCCCGCTCTCGGAGATGTTCGGCTACGTGGGCGACCTGCGCAGCCGCACCCAGGGGCGGGCGAGCTACACCATGGTGTTCGACTCGTACGCCGAGGTCCCGCAGAACGTGGCCAAGGAGATCATCGCGAAGGTGACGGGCGAATGAGCATCGCAGGGCCGTCCACGGCCCGAGGAGCGGAGTTCGTCCGGAGCCGAGCCATGGACATCGCCAAGGTCACCGGCGAGTAAGCCCGGCGGCGGGCCCGAGCCCGCCGGCAACCCAGCACGCCCACCCCAGAGCACGCGCACGACTGCGAAGACACGGAGAGAGGATCCCAGTGGCCAAGGCCAAGTTCGAGCGGACCAAGCCGCACGTCAACATCGGCACCATCGGGCACATCGACCACGGCAAGACGACGCTGACCGCGGCGATCACCAAGGTGCTGCACGACAAGTACCCGGACCTCAACGAGGCGTCGGCCTTCGACCAGATCGACAAGGCGCCCGAGGAGAAGGCCCGCGGCATCACGATCTCGATCGCCCACGTCGAGTACCAGACCGAGAACCGGCACTACGCGCACGTCGACTGCCCCGGTCACGCGGACTACATCAAGAACATGATCACCGGTGCCGCGCAGATGGACGGCGCCATCCTGGTGGTCGCCGCGACCGACGGCCCGATGCCGCAGACCAAGGAGCACGTGCTCCTGGCCCGCCAGGTCGGCGTCCCCTACATCGTCGTGGCGCTCAACAAGGCCGACATGGTCGACGACGAGGAGATCCTCGAGCTCGTCGAGCTGGAGGTCCGTGAGCTGCTGTCCGAGTACGAGTTCCCGGGCGACGACGTCCCCGTGGTCCGCGTCTCGGCGCTGAAGGCCCTCGAGGGCGACGCCGAGTGGGGCAACAAGCTCATGGAGCTCATGGACGCGGTCGACACCGCGATCCCCGAGCCCGAGCGTGAGATCGACAAGCCGTTCCTCATGCCCGTCGAGGACGTCTTCACCATCACCGGTCGCGGCACCGTCGTCACCGGTCGCGTGGAGCGCGGCATCGTCAAGGTGTCCGAGGAGATCGAGATCGTCGGCATCCGCCCGACCTCGACCAAGACGACCGTCACCGGTGTCGAGATGTTCCGCAAGCTGCTCGACCAGGGCCAGGCCGGCGACAACGTCGGGCTGCTGCTGCGCGGCATCAAGCGTGAGGACGTCGAGCGCGGCCAGGTCGTCGTGAAGCCGGGCTCGATCACCCCGCACACGAACTTCGAGGGCTCGGTCTACATCCTCTCGAAGGACGAGGGTGGCCGTCACACGCCCTTCTTCAACAACTACCGCCCGCAGTTCTACTTCCGGACCACGGACGTCACGGGCGTCGTGACCCTGCCGGCCGGCACCGAGATGGTCATGCCGGGCGACAACACCGAGATGACGGTCGAGCTGATCCAGCCGATCGCCATGGAGGAGGGCCTGCGGTTCGCCATCCGTGAGGGTGGCCGTACCGTCGGCGCTGGTCGCGTCACCAAGATCGTCAAGTAACACCCCCTGACGGGCGGCGGCGCGACCCTGCGCCGCCGCCCGTCCCCGGGTGGTCGTGCCTGTGTGCACTGCCACCCATCCCGCTGGGGCCCGACCGGATGACGGTTCGGACCTCCCGGCGTTCCCCAGCTACGAACTGACACCGATCGGCAGGAGCAGAAGACAGCGATGGCGGGACAGAAGATCCGCATCCGGTTGAAGGCCTACGACCACGAGGCGATCGACGCCTCGGCGCGGCGCATCGTCGACACGGTGACCAAGACCGGTGCGCGCGTCGTCGGCCCGGTGCCGCTGCCGACGGAGAAGAACGTGTACTGCGTCATCCGGTCCCCGCACAAGTACAAGGACTCGCGGGAGCACTTCGAGATGCGTACGCACAAGCGGCTCATCGACATCCTCGACCCGACGCCGAAGACGGTCGACGCGCTCATGCGCATCGACCTGCCGGCCTCGGTCGACGTCAACATCCAGTAAGGGCAGTCAGCAGACATGGCGAGCACATTCCGTGGTCTCCTCGGCGAGAAGCTGGGCATGACCCAGGTCTTCGACGAGAACAACCGCATCGTGCCGGTGACCGTCGTCAAGGCGGGCCCGTGTGTGGTGACCCAGGTGCGCACCCCCGAGGTCGACGGCTACTCCGCCGTCCAGCTCGGCTTCGGTGCGATCGACCCGCGCAAGGTGAACAAGCCCGAGGGTGGGCACTTCGCCAAGGCGGGCGTCACGCCGCGGCGGCACCTGGTGGAGCTGCGCACCGAGGACGCCTCGAACTTCACGGTCGGCCAGGAGCTGACCGCCGAGGTCTTCGACGGCGTCGCGAAGGTCGACGTCATCGGCACCAGCAAGGGCAAGGGCACCGCCGGTGTCATGAAGCGTCACGGCTTCAAGGGCCTGGGTGCCGCGCACGGCACCCAGCGCAAGCACCGGTCGCCCGGCTCCATCGGTGGCGCGTCGACCCCCGGTCGCGTGTTCAAGGGCCTGAAGATGGCCGGCCGCATGGGCAACGTGAAGACGACCACGCTCTCGCTGGTCGTGCACAAGGTCGACACGGAGCGCGGGCTGCTGCTCATCAAGGGCGCCGTTCCCGGTCCGAAGGGTGGCCTCCTCCTCGTCCGTTCCGCGGTCAAGGGCGGCCCCGTGGGGAGTGACAGCAAGTGAGCCAGTCGATCGAGACGCGCACCGACCGTCAGGTCGACGTCCGCACCCCGGCGGGGGAGACCTCCGGCAGCGTCACGCTGCCCGGTGACCTCTTCGACGCCGACGCGAACGTCTCCCTGATGCACCAGGTCGTCGTCGCCCAGCTGGCCGCGGCCCGCCAGGGCACGCACTCGACCAAGACCCGCGGCCAGGTCAGCGGTGGTGGCGCCAAGCCCTACCGCCAGAAGGGCACCGGCCGGGCCCGTCAGGGCTCGACCCGCGCACCGCAGTTCGAGGGCGGTGGCACCGTCCACGGCCCGCAGCCGCGTGACTACTCGCAGAAGACCCCGAAGAAGATGAAGGCCGCCGCCCTGCGCGGTGCCCTCTCCGACCGGGCCCGCGAGGACCGCGTGCACGTGGTCAGCACCTTCGTCGACGGCGACGCGCCGAAGACCAAGGCCGCCCTGGCCACACTGCAGGCGATCACCTCGGCCAAGCGGGTGCTCGTGGTCCTCGACCACGACGACGTCCTCAGCTGGGTGAGCCTGCGCAACGTGCCGCAGGTGCACCTCATCGAGGCCGGCCAGCTCAACACCTACGACGTGCTGGTCGCCGACGAGATCGTCTTCACCGAGGCCGCGCTCGCCGAGTTCGTCGCCGGGCCGGTCAAGGGCAAGGGCAGGGACCGCGGCGTCGTGCTGCCGGACCTCTCGACCCACGAGACGCCGGGCGGGGTGCCGTCGATCGCCCCCGCCGAGGGTGAGGGCACCGTCGAGACCGCCAGCACCGACGACACCACCGAGGAGAAGGCATGAGCGTCCGCGACCCCCGGGACGTCCTGCTGTCCCCGGTCATCTCGGAGAAGAGCTACGGGCTGCTGGACGACAACCAGTACACGTTCATCGTCCGGCCCGAGGCGAACAAGACGCAGATCAAGATCGCGGTCGAGCAGATCTTCAAGGTGAAGGTCCTCGGCGTGAACACGATCAACCGCCAGGGCAAGCGCAAGCGGGCCAAGGGCGGGATGGGCAAGCGCAAGGACACCAAGCGCGCCATCGTGTCCCTCGCCCCCGGCGACCGCATCGAGATCTTCGGCGGCCCGGGCGCCTGAGGCGCCTGGATCACGGACCAGAGATAGAGGACTGAGTCAGCAATGGCTATCCGCAAGTACAAGCCGACGACGCCGGGCCGCCGCGGCTCCAGCGTCGCCGACTTCGCCGAGGTCACCCGCGACCATCCCGAGAAGTCGCTGGTCCGGCCGCTGCACGGTCGCGGCGGGCGCAACGTCCACGGGAAGGTCACGGCACGGCACCAGGGCGGCGGGCACAAGCGCGCCTACCGGGTGATCGACTTCCGCCGGGCCGACAAGGACGGCGTGCCGGCCAAGGTCGCGCACATCGAGTACGACCCCAACCGGACGTCGCGCATCGCGCTGCTGCACTTCGCCGACGGCGAGAAGCGCTACATCATCGCGCCGGCCCGCCTCAAGCAGGGCGACACGGTGGAGTGCGGCCCGTCGGCCGACATCAAGCCGGGCAACAACCTGCCGCTGCGGAACATCCCGGTGGGCACGGTGGTTCACGCCATCGAGCTCCGCCCCGGTGGCGGCGCCAAGATCGCCCGCTCGGCCGGGACCAGCGTCCAGCTGGTCGCCCGTGAGGGCCGCTTCGCCCAGCTGCGCATGCCGTCCGGTGAGATCCGCAACGTCGACGTGCGCTGCCGCGCCACCGTCGGCGAGGTGGGCAACGCCGAGCAGTCGAACATCAACTGGGGCAAGGCCGGCCGGATGCGGTGGAAGGGCAAGCGCCCGACCGTCCGCGGTGTGGCCATGAACCCGGTGGACCACCCGCACGGTGGTGGTGAGGGCAAGACCTCCGGTGGTCGCCACCCGGTCAACCCGAAGGGCAAGCCGGAGGGCCGCACGCGCAAGCGCAAGGCCAGTGATGCCCTGATCGTGCGCCGCCGGCGCACCAACAAGAAGCGCTGAGCGGGTAGAGGAGTCCGACAGACATGCCACGCAGCCTGAAGAAGGGCCCGTTCGTCGACGACCACCTGCTCAAGAAGGTGGACGCGCAGAACGAGAAGGGCACCAAGACCGTCATCCGCACGTGGTCGCGCCGCTCGACGATCATCCCCGACATGCTCGGGCACACGATCGCCGTGCACGACGGCCGCAAGCACGTCCCGGTCTTCGTGACCGAGGCGATGGTCGGGCACAAGCTCGGCGAGTTCGCGCCCACGCGCACGTTCCGTGGGCACGTCAAGGACGACCGCCGGTCGCGGCGCGGCTGACGGCGAGGAGACATCAGATGACTTCCCAGTTGGGGCAGGAGACGCCGGTCGCCCGGGCCACGGCCCGATTCGTCCGCGTCACCCCCATGAAGGCACGGCGCGTGGTGGACCTGGTCCGCTACCTGCCGACCGACGAGGCCCTGGCCCTGCTGCGCTTCGCGCCGCAGGCCGCCAGCGAGCCGGTCGCCAAGGTGGTGGCCAGCGCCGTCGCCAACGCCGAGCACAACCTGCGGCTGGACCCGGCGGCCCTGGTCGTGAGCGCTGCCTACGTCGACGAGGGCCCGACCCTGAAGCGGATCCGTCCGCGCGCCCAGGGCCGTGCGTTCCGCATCAACAAGCGGACGTGCCACATCACGATCGAGGTCAGCGAGGTGACCGCCAGCGATGAGCTCGCCGGCAAGTCGCGCACGGCCCGTCGTCGCACCGGCCAGTCCGGTCCGGCCACCCAGCAGCAGAAGACCAACACGAGGGGAGGGACCCGCTAGTGGGTCAGAAGGTCAACCCGCACGGGTTCCGCTTGGGCATCACCACCGACTACAAGTCCCGGTGGTACGCCGACAAGCTGTACAAGGACTACGTCAAGGAAGACGTGGCCATCCGCAAGCTCATGTCCAAGGGCATGGAGCGGGCCGGCATCTCCAAGGTGGAGATCGAGCGCACGCGTGACCGCGTCCGCGTCGACATCCACACCGCCCGGCCGGGCATCGTCATCGGCCGGCGCGGCGCCGAGGCCGACCGCATCCGCGGTGAGCTGGAGAAGCTCACCGGCAAGCAGGTGCAGCTGAACATCCTCGAGGTGAAGAACCCCGAGGCCGACGCCCAGCTGGTCGCCCAGGCCGTGGCCGAGCAGCTGTCCAGCCGGGTCAGCTTCCGTCGCGCCATGCGCAAGGCGATGCAGTCCGCGCAGCGCAGCCCGCAGGTCAAGGGCATCCGCGTGCAGTGCTCCGGTCGCCTCGGCGGCACGGAGATGAGCCGGTCGGAGTTCTACCGCGAGGGTCGCGTCCCGCTGCACACCCTCCGGGCGAACATCGACTACGGGCTGTACGAGGCCCGCACGACCTTCGGTCGCATCGGCGTCAAGGTGTGGATCTACAAGGGCGACGCCAGCGGCTCCCGCGCCGAGCGCGAGGCCCTCGAGGCCCTCGCCGCCCGCCAGCAGCGCCGCGAGCGGGCCCAGCGTCCGCGTCGCTCGGGTTCGTCGGGCACCACCGCCGGCGGCACCGAGGCCGGCCGTGCCGCGGCCGAGGGCTCGACCGGCCCGGCCGTCGACGCCGCCGACAGCGCCGTGGCCGTGTCCTCCCCCGAGGCTGCGCCCGAGCAGACCGTCGCCGACGCCGTGGGCCCCGAGGCCACCGCTGCCGCCGAGACGACGGCCACCGAGAACACGGAGGGCTGACACGTGCTGATCCCACGGCGCGTCAAGCACCGCAAGCAGCACCACCCGAGCCGCTCGGGTCGTGCCAAGGGCGGGACCGAGATCAACTTCGGTGACTACGCCATCCAGGCCCTCGAGCCGGCCTACGTCACCAACCGGCAGATCGAGTCCGCCCGTATCGCCATGACGCGTCACATCCGTCGTGGCGGCAAGGTGTGGATCTCGATCTACCCGGACCGTCCGCTCACCAAGAAGCCGGCCGAGACCCGCATGGGTTCCGGTAAGGGCTCGCCCGAGTGGTGGGTCGCCAACGTCAAGCCCGGCCGGATCATGTTCGAGCTGTCCGGTGTCGCCGAGCCCGTGGCCCGCGAGGCCATGCGCCGCGCGATCCACAAGCTGCCGATGAAGTGCCGCTTCGTCACTCGTGAAGGAGAGGTGTGATGGCCGCCGGTCTGACCGCCCCCGAGCTGCGTGAGCTCTCCGCCGACGAGCTCGCCACGCGGCTGCGCGAGTCCAAGGAAGAGCTGTTCAACCTGCGGTTCCAGGTGGCCACCGGCCAGCTGGACAACAACCGGCGGCTGCAGACCGTCCGCCGCGACATCGCCCGGATCTACACGATCATGCGCGAGCGCGAGCTGGGCCTCTCGGTTGCCCCGAACGAGGGTGTGGCATGAGCGAGCCCCAGCAGACGCAGTCGTCGACCGGGCCCGGGCTGGCCGGCCGCGGCTACCGCAAGGTCCGTGAGGGCCTCGTGGTCAGCGACAAGATGGACAAGACGATCGTCGTCGAGGTCGAGGACCGTGTGAAGCACGGCCTCTACGGCAAGGTCATCCGTCGCACCAGCAAGCTGAAGGCGCACGATGAGCAGCAGGTCGCCGGCATCGGCGACCGGGTGCAGATCATGGAGACCCGGCCGACGTCGGCCACCAAGCGGTGGCGGCTGGTCGAGGTCATCGAGAAGGCCAAGTAGGACGAGCGGGGTCCGGTCCGGGCCCTGTGGGAGGCGGCCCTCCGGGGCCGCGCGTCGACCAGGTACTCTGGACGACTGGCGCGCCCCCCGGGGGGAAGCGCGCCGCATCCCGGTACCCGTGCTCGGACGCACCGGCGGCAGAACGCCCGCCGGTGCGTCCGCACGTGGGTGCCGGACAGCCGGTTCACCGACTCGGCCCGGCTGTCACAACTGAGAATTGGGAGTGGGACGTGATCCAGCAGGAGTCACGACTCCGGGTCGCCGACAACACCGGTGCGAAGGAGATCCTCTGCATCCGGGTGCTCGGCGGGTCCGGGCGGCGCTACGCCGGGATCGGTGACGTCATCGTCGCCACCGTCAAGGACGCGCTGCCCGGTGCCGGCGTCAAGCGGGGTGACGTGGTGAAGGCCGTCGTCGTCCGCACGGTGAAGGAGCGTCGTCGTCCGGACGGCTCGTACATCCGCTTCGACGAGAACGCCGCGGTGATCATCCGCGACAGTGGCGACCCCCGCGGGACCCGCATCTTCGGTCCGGTCGGTCGCGAGCTGCGCGACAAGCGCTTCATGCGGATCATCTCGCTCGCCCCGGAGGTGTTGTGACCATGGCGGAGAAGACCCCCTCCATGAAGGTCAAGAAGGGCGACACCGTCGTCGTGCTGTCCGGCAAGGACAAGGGCGCGAAGGGCCGTGTCATCGCCGCCTTCCCGAAGCAGCAGAAGGTGCTGGTCGAGGGCGTCGGCCGGGTGAAGAAGCACACGCGGATCAGCTCGACGCAGCGCGGCGCCCAGCAGGGCGGGATCGTCACGCAGGAGGCGCGCATCCACGTGAGCAACGTGATGGTGATCGACTCCGAGGACAAGCCGACCCGGGTCGGCTACCGCAAGGACGAGGAAGGCCGCAGCATCCGGGTCTCGCGGCGCACCGGTAAGGACCTCTGATCCCATGAGTGCACCCACCCGTGAGCTGCCCCGCATGCTCGCCCACTACCGCGAGCAGATCGCCCCGGCCCTGCGGTCGGAGTTCGGCTACGACAACGTCATGCAGATCCCGCGGCTGACGAAGATCGTCGTCAACATGGGCGTCGGCGAGGCGACCCGCGACGCCAAGCTGATGGACGGCGCGGTCCGTGACCTCACCGCCATCACCGGCCAGAAGCCGGCCGTCGTCCGGGCCCGCAAGTCCATCGCGCAGTTCAAGCTCCGCGAGGGCATGCCCATCGGCGCGAAGGTGACCCTCCGCGGCGACCGCATGTGGGAGTTCCTGGACCGCCTGCTGTCCCTGGCCCTGCCCCGCATCCGTGACTTCCGCGGCCTCAACGCCAAGCAGTTCGACGGTCACGGTAACTACACGTTCGGCCTGACCGAGCAGTCGATGTTCCGCGAGATCGACGTCGACAAGATCGACCGGCCGCGCGGCATGGACATCACGCTGGTCACCACCGCCACGAACGACGAGGAGGGTCGCGAGCTCCTCCGCCTGCTGGGTTTCCCGTTCGCCGGCCAGCCCGTCGTGACCACCACCCGCTGAGCCGGGGCGAGGAGACACCGAGATGGCCAAGAAGGCGCTTGTCAACAAGGCGGCCCGCAAGCCGAAGTTCGCGGTCCGCGGTTACACCCGTTGCCAGCGGTGCGGGCGTCCGCACGCCGTCTTCCGCAAGTTCGGCCTGTGCCGGATCTGCCTGCGGGAGATGGCGCACGCCGGCGAGCTGCCGGGTGTGAGCAAGTCCAGCTGGTGAGAGGGCCCCGTCCCGGGCCGCTCCAGTAAGTCACCTACCAACGCACCACCGATCGCCGAGAGGCCCCCGCGCCAAGTCACTGACCCGGCGCCTGAGGAACCGCGGCGAGAGAGGCACGACACCCATGACGATGACCGACCCGATCGCGGACATGCTGACGCGGATCCGGAACGCCAACCAGGCGTACCACGACGCCGCGACCATGCCGTCGTCGAAGCTGAAGACGCACATCGCCGAGATCCTCCAGCAGGAGGGCTACATCGCCGGCTGGACCGTCAACGAGGTCGAGAAGGACGGCACCACCCGCAAGGAGCTGGTGATCGACCTCAAGTACGGCCCCAACCGTGAGCGGAGCATCGCCGGCGTCCGGCGCGTCTCCAAGCCCGGTCTGCGGGTGTACGCCAAGTCCACCGCGCTGCCCAAGGTGCTCGGCGGCCTCGGGGTGGCCATCATCTCCACCTCCACCGGGCTGCTCACCGACCGGCAGGCGAACAAGAAGGGCGTGGGCGGGGAAGTCCTCGCCTACGTCTGGTAAGGGGAGCGAGAAGATGTCACGGATCGGACGACTCCCGATCGCCGTGCCCGGGGGCGTGGACGTCGCCATCGACGGTCAGACCGTCAGCGTGAAGGGCCCCAAGGGGTCGCTGACCCACACCGTCGCGGCGCCGATCACCGTCGAGCGCGGCGAGGACGGCACGCTCAGCGTGCAGCGCCCCAACGACGAGCGGGAGAGCCGGGCCCTGCACGGGCTGTCGCGCACCCTGATCGCCAACATGATCACCGGCGTCACCGAGGGGTACACCAAGACCCTCGAGATCGTCGGCGTCGGCTACCGCGTCGCCGCCAAGGGCTCGGACCTCGAGTTCGCCCTGGGCTACAGCCACCCGGTGCCGGTCAAGGCCCCCGAGGGGATCAGCTTCACCGTCGAGTCGCCGACCCGCCTGCGGGTCACCGGCATCGACAAGCAGCAGGTGGGCCAGATCGCGGCCAACATCCGCAAGCTGCGCCGCCCCGACCCGTACAAGGGCAAGGGCGTGCGCTACCAGGGCGAGGTCATCAAGCGCAAGGTCGGGAAGACGGGTAAGTGATGGCACAGACCGAGAAGAGTGCCGCTCGGGTGCACAAGCCCGTCGGTACCGACGTCAGCACCGCACGGCGGGTCTCCCGCCTGCGCCGGCACAACCGGCTGCGCAAGCGCGTGGCCGGCACGCCGGAGCGTCCGCGCCTGGTGGTCAAGCGCAGCTCGCGTCACATCCACGTGCAGCTGGTCGACGACACGGTGGGCCGCACGCTGGCCAGTGCCTCGACGATGGGCCTGCGCGGGACGGACGGCGACAAGTCGGCCCTCGCCCGCCAGGTCGGTGGACTGATCGCCGAGCGCGCGAAGGCGGCCGGCATCTCCGCGGTCGTCTTCGACCGTGGCGGCAACCGGTACGCCGGGCGGATCGCCGCCCTGGCCGACGGTGCCCGCGAGGGCGGGCTGGACTTCTGATGAGCATGACCCAGTGCGGCAACGACACGCTGCGGATCGAGAGGGACGTCTGATGCCAGGACCACAGCGACGCGGCGGCGGCGCCGGCGGCGGTAACGACCGCCGGGACCGTCGTGACGGCGGGCGGGGGCCCGGCGGCGCACCTGCCGAGAAGAGCAACTTCATCGAGCGCGTGGTGGCCATCAACCGCGTGTCCAAGGTCGTCAAGGGTGGTCGGCGCTTCAGCTTCACCGCCCTGGTGATCGTGGGCGACGGCGACGGCACCGTGGGCGTCGGCTACGGCAAGGCCAAGGAGGTGCCCGCGGCCATCGCCAAGGGTGTCGAGGAGGCCAAGAAGCACTTCTACAAGGTGCCGCGGATCGCCAGCACCATCCCGCACCCCGTGCAGGGTGAGGCTGCGGCCGGCGTCGTGCTGCTCAAGCCGGCCAGCCCCGGTACCGGTGTCATCGCCGGTGGCCCGGTGCGCGCCGTCCTGGAGTGCGCGGGCATCCACGACGTGCTCTCCAAGAGCCTCGGGTCGTCGAACCCGATCAACATCGTGCACGCGACCATGCAGGCGCTGAAGGACCTCGTCCGCCCCGAGGAGATCGCGGCCCGCCGCGGTCTGCCCCTCGAGGACGTCGCTCCCGCGGCCATGCTGCGGGCTCGCGCGGGCCAGGGGGTCTGACATGGCGCAGATCAAGGTCACCCAGGTCAAGTCCGCCATCGGGACCAAGCCGAACCAGCGTCAGACGCTGCGGTCGCTCGGCCTCAAGCGGATCAACGACTCGGTCGTGCAGGAGGACCGTCCCGAGATCCGCGGGATGGTCGCGACGGTGCCGCATCTGGTCACCGTCGAAGAGATCAGCTGAACCACGGCTGAGTAGGGACATCTCATGACTCTCAAGGTCCACCACCTGCGTCCGGCTCCGGGCGCCCACACCCCCAAGACCCGCGTGGGTCGCGGTGAGGGCTCCAAGGGCAAGACGGCCGGTCGCGGCACCAAGGGCACCGGCGCGCGGGGCAACACCTCGGCGCGGTTCGAGGGCGGGCAGACGCCGCTGCACATGCGGCTGCCCAAGCTCTCGGGCTTCAAGAACCGGAACAAGGTCGTCTTCCAGGTCGTCAACCTCGACCGGATCGCGGCGCTGTTCCCCCAGGGCGGCTCGGTCAACCCCGACTCCCTCGCCGAGGCCGGCGCCGTGCGCCGTGGCCAGCCGGTGAAGGTGCTGGGCACCGGCGACCTGGGCGGTGTCGAGGTGCACGTGCACGCGCACGCGTTCTCGACCTCCGCGGCCGAGAAGATCTCCGCGGCCGGGGGCAGCACCACCCGCATCTGACGCCGATGACCCCCGGGGCGCGTCTCCTCCGCGAGACGTCCGGCCCCGGGGGTCGTCTGCTGCCCGGCCCCGCGAGGTGACCGGGCGACCGGGGGACGCCGACGGCGCGCGGCACCCCGTCCACCGGGTGCTCGGCCGACCGGGCCCCCGCCGTTGCTAACCTCATCCGACCGAAGCAGGGGAGGGCACGTGCTGCAGGCGTTCGCCGCGGCGTTCCGGACGCCAGACCTCCGGCGCAAGCTGCTGTTCTCCCTGGCGATCATCGCCGTGTACCGGCTGGGTGCGCAGATCCCCGGGCCGGGCGTCTCCACGGAGGCGATCAACAGCTGTCTGGAGGCCGCGCAGGCCTCGGACCAGCGGGACCTCTACTCGCTGGTGAACCTGTTCTCCGGCGGTGCACTGCTCCAGCTGTCGGTGTTCGCGCTGGGGATCATGCCGTACATCACCGCGAGCATCATCGTGCAGCTGCTGGTGGTGGTGATCCCGCGCTTCGAGCAGCTCAAGCGGGAAGGCCAGTCCGGCCAGGCCAAGCTGACGCAGTACACCCGTTACCTGACGATCGCGCTGGCGATCCTGCAGAGCACCGGTGTCATCGCGCTGGCCCGCAGCGGCCAGCTGTTCCCGAACTGCAGCGCCGACCTCATCCCCGAGGACGCGATCTGGTCCACGGTCGTGCTCGTCGTCACCATGACGGCCGGCACCGCGATGGTCATGTGGCTGGGCGAGCTGCTGACCGAGAAGGGGATCGGCAACGGCATGTCCGTGCTGATCTTCACCTCGATCGCCGCCCGCATCCCGTCCGAGGGCGGCGCCATCCTGCAGACCCGCGGCGGCTTCGTCTTCACCCTGGTGTGCCTGCTGGCCGTCGTCATCATCACGTCGGTCGTCTACGTGGAGCAGGCCCAGCGCCGCATCCCCGTGCAGTACGCCAAGCGCATGGTCGGCCGCCGCATGTACGGCGGGACGTCGACCTACCTGCCGCTCAAGGTGAACCAGGCCGGCGTCATCCCGGTCATCTTCGCCTCGTCGCTGCTCTACCTGCCGCAGCTGATCACCCAGCTGCAGGGCGACGAGACCGGCCCGGTGCGGCGGTTCTTCGAGAACTACGTCATCGACCAGAGCAGCCCCGTCCACATCGCCGTCTACTTCGGCCTGATCGTGTTCTTCACGTACTTCTACGTGTCGATCACGTTCAACCCGGAGGAGCGCGCCGAGGACATGAAGCGCTACGGCGGCTTCATCCCCGGCATCCGCCCCGGCCGGCCGACGGCGGAGTACCTGCAGTACGTGCTGTCCCGGATCACCCTCCCCGGTTCGATCTACCTGGGACTGGTGGCAGTGTTGCCCAACCTGTTCCTCTCGCTCACGCAACAGGGGCAGAACCAGAACTTCCCGTTCGGCGGGACCGCGGTGCTGATCATGGTGGGAGTGGGGTTGGAGACGGTGAAGCAGATCGAGACGCAACTCAACCAGCGCAACTACGAAGGGTTCCTGAAGTAGTGCGCGTCGTGCTGCTCGGCCCCCCCGGGGCGGGCAAGGGCACCCAGGCCCAGTTCATCGCCGCGCAGCTCGGGGTGCCGGCGATCTCCACCGGCGACATCTTCCGGGCGAACGTCAGCGGCCAGACCGAGCTCGGCCTCAAGGCCAAGCAGTACATGGACGCCGGCGACCTGGTGCCCGACGAGATCACCGTCGCCATGGTGCGCGACCGCCTGGCCGAGACCGACGCCAAGGGCGGGTTCCTGCTCGACGGCTTCCCCCGCACCATCGCGCAGGCCGAGCAGCTCCGGGCGTCGCTGCAGGAGCTGGGGCACTCGCTGGACTGCGTGCTCGAGCTCGTCGTCGACGAGGACGAGCTGGTGCGCCGGCTCTCCGGGCGGCGGATGCTCGTCGACGGCGAGTGGGTGCAGCGCGAGGACGACAAGCCGGAGACCGTGCGGCACCGGCTGCAGGTGTACCGGGAACAGACGGCGCCGCTGTCGGGGTTCTACGAGAACGAGGGGCTGCTGGCCCGCATCGACGCCATCGGCGCGGTGGACGAGGTCACCCAGCGGGCGATGACCGCGCTCGGAGCGGGCGCGGGCGCGCCGTCCGACGGGCCGAGCGCGGACTGAGGGGCGCCGGCGCACATGACGGCCGCCGGGATCCTCGGACGCCTCCCGCTGCTGGCGAAGTGGAGTGGACGGATGATCCAGATCAAGACCCCGCGCGAGATCGAGCTCATGCGTGCCTCCGGGCTGGTGACCGCGGGAGCGCTCGCCGCCGTGCGCGCCGCCGTGCGGCCCGGCGTGACCACCAAGGAGCTCGACGCCGTCGCCGAGGACCACATCCGGTCCCGCGGCGCGGTGCCCAACTTCCTCGGGTACCACGGGTTCACCGGCACGATCTGCGCCTCCATCAACGACGAGATCGTGCACGGGATCCCGAACGCCGAGCGTCGCCTGGTCGAGGGGGACAACATCTCCATCGACTGCGGGGCCATCCTCGACGGCTGGCACAGCGACTCCGCGATCACCGTGACGGTGGGGCAGGCCTCGGCCGAGGACTCCGCGCTGCTCGCCGTCACCGAGCGGTCGATGTGGGCGGGGCTGGCCCGGGCGATCGCCGGCGGGCGGCTGACCGACATCAGCCACGCCGTCGAGGAGACGATCACCGCCGAGGCGCACCCCTACGGCATCGTCGACCACTACGGCGGGCACGGCATCGGCACCGAGATGCACCAGGACCCGCACGTGCTGAACTACGGCCGCCCCGGGCGCGGCCCCAAGCTGGTGCCCGGCCTCGCGCTGGCCATCGAGCCGATGGTCACCATTGGCGATCCGGCCACCGCCGAACTCGAGGACGGCTGGACCGTGGTGACCAAGGACGGGTCGCGCGCGGCCCACTTCGAGCACACCGTCGCCATCACGCCGGAGGGTCCCTGGGTCCTCACGGCCGAGGACGGTGGCGTCGCGGGGCTGGCCCCGTTCGGGGTCACGCCCCGTCAGTAGCAGGACTCCCTCCTCTTCTGTGACCGAGGCCGGGTTGGAGCGTCCCGCTGCGGCGGGGTAGAGTGGCCGATGGCGTTCACGCCGTCCTGTCGTCGTGCTGTGGCCGCATGACGCGGGACGCCCTCGCGAGAGCGCCTGCACCACCTGTTCTGTAGACAACCGAGCACGCCCGCCGGGGTATCGGCATGGGCACGCGAGGACACCAGCACCACCGAGTCAGGGAGGCCGTGTAGGGCATGGCGAAGAAGGACGGGGCCATCGAGGTCGAGGGTCGCGTCGTCGAGCCGCTGCCCAACGCGATGTTCCGGGTCGAGCTGCAGAACGGGCACCGGGTGCTCGCCCACATCAGCGGCAAGATGCGGCAGCACTACATCCGCATCCTGCCCGAGGACCGCGTGGTCGTGGAGCTCTCGCCCTACGACCTGACCCGCGGTCGCATCGTCTACCGGTACAAGTAACCCGCCGTTGTGCGCCCGGCCCATCCGGGCGGCGCGCTCGGCGCACGATCTGAGGAATGAGGGGCGGCACCGGTGAAGGTCCAGCCGTCGGTGAAGAAGATCTGCGACAAGTGCAAGGTGATCCGCCGGCACGGCCGGGTCATGGTCATCTGCGACAACGCCCGCCACAAGCAGCGGCAGGGCTGAGGGAGTACCTGGACATGGCACGACTGGCCGGCGTCGACCTGCCCCGCGAGAAGCGGATGGAGATCGCGCTCACGTACATCTACGGCATCGGCAAGTCCCACGCGAAGGAGACCCTGGCCGCGACGGGCGTAAGCCCCGACCTGCGCGCCAAGGACCTCTCGGACGAGGACCTGCTGAAGCTGCGTGACTACATCGACGAGCACTTCCGCGTCGAGGGTGACCTGCGCCGCGAGGTGGCCGCCGACATCCGCCGCAAGGTGGAGATCGGCTGCTACCAGGGGCTGCGTCACCGTCGCGGACTGCCCGTCCACGGTCAGCGCACCCGCACCAACGCGCGCTCGAGCAAGGGCCCGCGCAAGACCATCGCCGGCAAGAAGAAGGCCGGCAAGAAGTAAGCCGTAGAGCGCGCCGTCGCAGCGACCCGTGAGGGCGGGGGCGACGGCGCGCGACGTGCTTCACCTGGCCACTGATCAGAGAGAAACCGGAGAGACATGCCTCCCAGGGCTCGCGCCGCGGCTGGTGCCAAGAAGGTCCGCCGCAAGGAGAAGAAGAACGTCGCCCACGGCGCCGCGCACATCAAGAGCACCTTCAACAACACGATCGTCTCGATCACCGACCCCAACGGGAACGTGATCAGCTGGGCCTCGGCCGGCCACGTCGGCTTCAAGGGCTCGCGCAAGTCCACTCCGTTCGCCGCGCAGATGGCTGCCGAGAACGCCGCGCGCAAGGCGCAGGAGCACGGCATGCGCAAGGTGGACGTCTTCGTGAAGGGCCCCGGCTCCGGCCGGGAGACCGCCATCCGGTCCCTCCAGGCCACCGGCCTCGAGGTCGGCCAGATCCAGGACGTCACCCCGCAGCCGCACAACGGCTGCCGCCCCAAGAAGCGCCGCCGGGTCTGACCGGCCACTGACGAGACGAACGAGGAGTACCTGACGTGGCCCGTTACACCGGAGCCGACTGCCGCCTGTGCCGGCGCGAGAAGATGAAGCTGTTCCTCAAGGGCAGCAAGTGCGAGTCCCCCAAGTGCCCGATCGAGATCCGGCCCTACCCGCCGGGCGAGCACGGCCGTGGCCGCACCAAGGACAGCGAGTACCTGCTGCAGCTCCGCGAGAAGCAGAAGGCCCGCCGCATCTACGGCGTGCTGGAGAAGCAGTTCCGCGGCTACTACGAAGAGGCCAACAAGAAGTCGGGCAAGACCGGTGAGGTCCTGCTGCAGATCCTCGAGTCGCGCCTGGACAACGTGGTCTACCGGGCCGGCTTCGCCGAGTCCCGCGACATGGCCCGCCAGCTGGTGCGCCACGGTCACATCCGGGTGAACGGCCGCAAGGTCGACATCCCGTCGTACCGCGTGACCGCGAACGACATCGTCGAGGTCGCGGAGAAGTCGCGCCGGATGATGCCCTTCGAGGTGGCCCAGGCCCGCGCCGGCGAGCGCCCCGTGCCCCCGTGGCTCGAGGTCATCACCAGCCAGCTGCGCGTGCTGGTCCACAGCATCCCGGCCCGCCAGGTGATCGACACCCCGGTCCAGGAGCAGCTGATCGTCGAGCTCTACTCGAAGTGAGAGCTTCCTGAGGGGCCGGGATGCATCCCGGCCCCTCAGGAGACGGCCCCGGCGGGCGGACCGATGCCCGCGGAGCCGGCACCACCCCCTCACGGCGTCATATGGCGGTCGCCGGAGGACACGAAGGAGAACCACCATGCTCATCGCACAGCGCCCCACGCTGACCGAGGAGACCATCTCGGAGCAGCGCTCGCGGTTCGTCATCGAGCCGCTCGAGCCCGGCTTCGGCTACACCCTCGGCAACTCGCTGCGCCGCACGCTCCTGTCCTCGATCCCCGGCGCTGCTGTCACCAGCATCCGGATCGAGGGGACCCTGCACGAGTTCACCACCGTGCCCGGGGTCAAGGAGGACGTCACCGAGATCATCCTCAACCTCAAGGGCCTGGTCGTCAGCTCCGACTCCGACGAGCCGGTGACGATGTACCTGCGCAAGCAGGGCCCCGGCGAGGTCACCGCCGCCGACATCGCCCCCCCGGCCGGTGTCGAGGTGCACAACCCCGAGCTGCACATCGCGACGCTCAACGGCAAGGGCCGGCTGGAGATCGAGCTGGTCGTCGAGCGTGGCCGCGGCTACGTGCCCGCGCCGCAGAACAAGCAGCCGGGCCAGGAGATCGGCCGGATCCCCGTCGACTCCATCTACTCGCCGGTCCTCAAGGTGACCTACGCCGTCGAGGCGACCCGCGTCGAGCAGCGCACGGACTTCGACCGGCTGGTCGTCGACGTCGAGACCAAGCCGTCGATCGCCCCCCGGGACGCGATCGCGAGCGCCGGCTCCACGCTGGTCGAGCTGTTCGGCCTGCTGCGCGAGCTGAACATCGACGCCGAGGGCATCGAGGTCGGCCCGAGCCCGGCCGAGGCCGCCGACATCGCGAACTTCTCGATGCCGATCGAGGACATGGACCTCACCGTCCGGTCCTACAACTGCCTCAAGCGCGAGGGCGTGCACACCGTCGGTGAGCTCGTCACCCGCTCGGAGGCCGACCTGCTCGACATCCGCAACTTCGGGGCCAAGTCCATCGACGAGGTCAAGATGAAGCTGGCGGCCATGGGCCTGGCGCTCAAGGACAGCCCGCCCGGGTTCATCCCCACCTCGGTGGAGAGCTACGACGAGGGCTACGAGACCGACGCGTACCACGGCACCGCCGAGTACGGGGACATCGAGTACAGCGACGGGTCCTACCAGGAGACCGAGCAGCTCTGAGCTGCACGGTCGTCCGGGCCGGGCGGCGGGGCGACCCGCCGTCCGGCGCCGTCGTCCGGACAGCCACACTGAAGCGACGCACAGCACCACGGATGACAGATCCATGGACGACGTGGCCCGGCCCTCCCAGCCCGGCCGCCTGAGGAAGGACCGACATGCCCACCCCCACCAAGGGCCCCCGTCTCGGCGGGTCCCCCTCGCACGAGCGGCTGATGCTGGCCAACCTGGCCACGTCGCTGTTCGAGCACGGGCGGATCACCACCACCGAGGCGAAGGCCAAGCGGCTGCGCCCGCTGGCCGAGAAGCTGGTCACGTTCGCCAAGCGCGGTGACCTGCACGCCCGGCGTCAGGTGATGACGACCATCCGGGACAAGAGCGTCGTCCACACGCTGTTCGCCGAGATCGGCCCGCGGTTCGTGAACCGTCCGGGTGGCTACACCCGCATCACCAAGGTCGGTCCGCGCAAGGGTGACAACGCCCCCATGGCCGTCATCGAGCTGGTCGAGGGCCTGACCGTGGCCCAGGAGGCCGTCGGCGAGGCCGAGCGCGCCCGGGGCACCCGGTTCGCCAGCGGCGCCGGTGCGGCCGCGGCCTCCGGTGAGGTCACCGCCGACGCGCTCGAGTCGTCCTCCGCCGGGGCCGGCACCGGGGAGACCGGGGACGCCGAGGCGCAGCAGATCGTCACCGACGTCTTCACCCCCGACGACGAGCGGCAGGACGACGGCGACGTCACTCCCGAGCCGAAGGCCGAGAACGCCGCGGTCGTCGATGACCCGGCCCTCTCGCCCGAGGTCGCCGCGGCCGCCGCTGCCGAGGTCGAGGCCGCCGAGCTGGGCGACGCCGCCACCGCCGGCACCCAGGCCCCCGGTGGCGAGGCCGCGCCCGACCCCAAGTGAGCGGTCGCTGACCACTCCCTCGCCGGGCGCGGAGCCCAGCACCGTGCACGACATCGACGAGCCCGCCACCGCACCCGGTGGCGGGCTCGTCCGTCTCCGGCTGGCGATCTCCTACGACGGCACCGCGCTGCACGGCTGGGCCCGCCAGCCGACGCTGCGGACCGTGCAGGGCGATCTCGAGGAGGCGCTGCGCACGGTGCTGCGCTGCCCCGTCGAGCTGACCGTCGCCGGGCGCACCGATGCGGGCGTGCACGCCACCGGGCAGGTGGCCCACGCCGACGTACCGCGGGACGTGTGGGAGCAGCACCGGGCGAAGCTGGTCCGCCGGCTGCGCGGGGTGCTGGCGCCGGACGTCGCGGTTCCCGCCGTGGACGAGGCGCCGGCCGACTTCGACGCGCGTTTCGGTGCGCTCCGTCGTCACTACGTCTACCGGCTGAGCGACGCCGACTCCGGCCCCGCGCCGCTGCGCCGGCTGGACACCGTCGGCTGGCCGCGCCGGCTGGACGTCGAGGCGATGCAGCGGGCCGCCGGGCTGCTCCTGGGCGAGCACGACTTCGCCGCCTTCTGCCGGCGCCGGGAGGGGGCGACCACCATCCGCACCCTGCTGGCCCTGGCGGTGTCCCGCGACGGGGAGCTGATCGAGGTCCGGGCGTCGGCCGACGCCTTCTGCCACTCGATGGTGCGCAGCCTGGTCGGCGCCCTGCTGGCCGTGGGAGAGGGGCGGCGTCCGCCCGAGTGGCCGGCCGGGTTGCTGGCGCGCACCCGGCGGGCCGACGAGGTGCCGGTCGCTCCGGCGGGGGGCCTGACCCTCGTGGGCGTCGACTACCCGCCGGACGCCGAACTGGCCGGCCGCGCGCAGGTCACGCGGGCCCGCCGGGTGTGAGACCGTCCCCTGCCGGGGTCCCGCCGCGAGCCTGCGCGGGGGGCAGGGGTCCGCTGTCACGGGAGGGCGGCGACCGCCTCGGCGATCGGCGTCGGACCGCTGACCAGCTCGGCCACCACGTCGGCGGTGCCCGCGTCGAGGAGGGCGACCAGCACCGCGGCCACGTCGTCCCGGGGCACCTCGCCGTCCTCGATGCCGTGGCGGAGGGTCACCCGGCCGGTGCCCGGCTCGTCGGTCAGCCGCCCCGGCCGGACGATCACCGTGTCCAGCGCCGGCCGGGGCAGGACGGCGTCCTCGGCGGCGAGCTTGGCCTGCAGGTAGGCGGCGAAGACGGGGTCCATCCCGCGCGGCGTCCCCTGCCGGGCCTGCTCGACGCCCATCGAGGAGACGAGCAGGTAGCGCCGGACCCCGGCGCGCTCGGCGGCGTCCGCGAGCAGGACGGCGGCGCCCCGGTCGACGGTGTGCTTGCGGGCCGCGCCGCTCCCCGGCCCGGCGCCGGCGGCGAACACGACCGCGTCAGCGCCCTCGACGACGCGCGCGACGTCGTCCACCGGAGCCCGTTCGAGGTCGAGGACGGCCGGCTCCACGCCGTCCTCCCGCAGGTCGGACCCGTGGTCGGGGTTGCGGACGATGCCCACGACGGCGTCGCCCCGGGCCGACAGCAGGCGGCCGAGGCGGCGGGCGATCTGCCCGTGGGCTCCGGCGATGACGACGCGCATGGTCCCGGGCCTACCCGCGGCGGCGCCGGCGCACCCGGTCGGCCTCGGCGGCCGCGGCCCGCGCCCGGGCGAGGTCGGCCGGGGTGTCGCAGTCGGTCCAGGGCGGCGGCTGGCCGGGCTGGAGCACCGGGCGCAGCCGGCGCACCGCCAGCGGCGCGAGCACCTTGCGCACCGACGTCGGCCCGCGGACCCCGGCCACCGCGTCGCGCAGTGCCGCCGTGCGCCACACGCCGAGCAGCAGCTGGTCCTGGTCGGTGTCGTCCACGACCAGCACGCCGTCCCCGGTCAGCCGCTCGCGCAGTTCCCGGACCAGCCCGGCGGTGAGGAACGGCAGGTCGCCGGCGAGCACGGCGACGACCTCGGTCGGCACCAGGTCCAGGCCGGCCCGCATGGCCGCCACCGGGCCGCCGCGCGGCGGCTCCTCGCGGACGACGGTGACGTCCGGCGGCACCGGCTGGGGCGGTCCGACGACGATCCGCGGCTCGGCGTCGCGGACGGCGGACAGGACGGCGGCGAGGATGCTCCGGCCGCCGACGTCCAGCTGGGGCTTGGCCTGCCCGCCCATGCGGGCCGCGCGCCCGCCGGCGAGGACGACGGCGGCGTAGGGCGGCAGCTCGGGCACACCGAGACCGTAGAGGTCCGGACGTGGGTACCGTCGCCGTTCGTGGGACGAGTGACCAGCCGGACACCGGTGCTGCGGATCCGCGGGTCGGCGCGGACGACCCGCCCGGACACCGTGGCGGCCGAGGAGCCGCTGGAGATCCGGCTGTCCGGCACCCCGCTCGCGGTGACCATGCGCACCCCCGGCCACGACTTCGACCTGGTGCACGGGTTCCTGGCCACCGAGGGCGTGATCGCCGGATCCGACGACGTCCTGGGGCTGCGGTACTGCGACTCCGTCGACGCCGAGGGCCGCAACACCTACAACGTCGTCGACGTCGACCTCGCGCCCGGCGTGGAGCCGCCGGACACGGCGCTGGACCGGAACTTCTACACGTCGAGCTCGTGCGGGGTGTGCGGCAAGGCGAGCATCGACGCCATCCGCACCCGCACGCGGCACGACATCGCCGCCGACGGCACGCGGGTGAGCCTGGAGACGCTGCTGGCGCTGCCGGACCGGCTGCGGGCGGCGCAGGAGGTGTTCGACCGGACCGGTGGCCTGCACGCGGCCGGCCTGTTCACCGCCGACGGGGAGCTGGTCGCGCTGCGCGAGGACGTCGGCCGGCACAACGCCGTCGACAAGGTGGTCGGGGACGCGCTGCGTGTCGGGCGGCTGCCGCTGCCCGGGCATGTGCTCATGGTCAGCGGCCGGGCCAGCTTCGAGCTGACGCAGAAGGCGGCGATGGCGGGCATCCCGGTGCTCGCCGCGGTTTCGGCGCCGTCGTCCCTGGCCGTGGAGCTGGCCGCCGACGTCGGGATCACCCTCGTCGGCTTCCTCCGCGGCGACGGCTGCAACGTCTACACCCGCACCGAGCGCCTCACCGGGGTCTGAGCGGAGTCGCCGGTGACGGAATCCGTCACCGGACGACTCCGCTCAGGTGTGGTCGCCGCCGCGGAGCTGGCTGACCACGTGCGGCAGCAGCGGGCCGAGCACGGCCAGGCCGTCGCGCACGCCGCCGGTGGAGCCGGGCAGGTTGACGATCAGCGTGCGGCCGGCCGTCCCGGCCAGCCCGCGGGACAGCACCGACGTCGGCACCTCCGGCTCGCCGTACCGGCGGACCGCCTCGGCGATGCCCGGTGCCTCCCGCTCGATCACGGCGCGGGTCGCCTCCGGGGTGACGTCGGTGGGGGAGAGCCCGGTGCCGCCGGTGGTGAGGACGACGTCGGCGCCGGAGGCCACGGCCTCGCGCAGCACCTCCTCGAGCAGCGCCACGTCGTCCTCGCGGACGTGCGGGCCGTCCACGGCGAAGCCGAGCGCCCGGAGCCCCTCGGCCAGGGCCTGACCGCTGCGGTCGGGGTAGACGCCGGCGGCCGCGCGGTTGGACGCGGTGACGACGACGGCGCGGGCGCCCGGCGGGAGGTCGCTCACCGCCGCCACTCCCCGCTCTTGCCGCCGGACTTGGCCAGCAGGCGGACGTCGGTGATCGAGGCCCGCGGGTCCACCGCCTTGACCATGTCGATCACGGTGAGCCCGGCGACGGCGACCGACGTGAGCGCCTCCATCTCCACGCCGGTGCGGTCGGCCGTGCGCGCGGTCGCGGTGATCTCGACGGCGTCGTCGGCGACGGTCAGGTCGACGGTGACGCCGTGCAGGGCGATGGGGTGGCACAGCGGCACGAGGTCGGGGGTGCGCTTGGCACCCGCGATGCCGGCGATCCGCGCGACGGCGACGGCGTCGCCCTTCGGCACGCCCTCGCCGCGGAGCAGCGCGACCACCTCGGAGCTGACCAGCACCCGCCCGGCGGCCGTCGCCTCCCGGGCGGTGACCGGTTTGGCGGAGACGTCGACCATCCTGGCGGCGCCGGCCTCGTCGACGTGGGTCAGGCGCGGTTCCGTCACTGGAGGGCTCCTTCGATCAGCACGACGTCCACCGGGGCGCCGGCGGGCAGTTCGGTCACGTCCTCGGGGACGACGACCAGGCAGTTGGCGCGGGCCAGGTGCGCCACCAGGTGCGAGCCCGGCCCGCCCACCTGGGACACCTGCCCGCCGTCGTAGCGGCCGCGGAGGAACTGCCGCTTGCCGGCGGGGGAGCGCAGCGGGGCGGTGAGCGTGGCCGGGGCGCGCAGCCGGCCGGGGGCGGCGTGGCCGAGCGCGCGGCGCAGCGCCGGGCGCACGAACACCTCGAAGGAGACGAACGCGCTCACCGGGTTGCCGGGCAACGTGACCACCGGGATCCCGTCCACCGTGCCCGCGCCCTGCGGCCCGCCCGGCTGCATGGCCACCTTGACGAACTCGACCGTGCCGAGGGCGCGGAAGGCGTCCTTGACGACCTCGTACGCGCCGGCGCTCACCCCGCCGCTGGTCACCAGCAGGTCGGCCGTGGCCAGCTCGGCGCGGACCGTGGCGAGGAACTGGTCGACGTCGTCCGGGACGAAGTGCAGCCGCCGCGCCGTTCCGCCGGCGTCCTCCACCGCGGCCACCAGCAGCGCGGAGTTCGACTCGTAGATCTGACCGGGGAGCAGCGGGGCGCCGGGCTCGACCAGCTCGCTGCCGGTGGAGAGCACCAGCACGCGGGGCCGGCGGCGCACCGGCAGCGCGCGCACGCCGACGGCCGCGGCCAGGCCCAGCTGCGCGGCGCCCAGCGGGGTGCCGGCCGTGAGCGCGACCGTGCCCGCGGCGATGTCCTCGCCCGCGGAGCGCACGTGGGTGCCGGCCGCGGGCACCTCGCGGATCTCCACGACGTCGGTGCCGCCGTCGGTGGACTCGACCGGCACCACGACGTCGGCGCCCTCGGGCAGCGGCGCGCCGGTCATGATCCGCTGCACCGTGCCGGGCGCCAGCGGGACGACGTCGGTGCGCCCGGCGGGGACGTCGTCGGACACCGGCAGCCGCACCGGGGTGGTGGACACCTCGGCCCAGCGTGCGGCGTAGCCGTCCATCGCGGAGTTGTCGAAGCCGGGCAGGGCCACGCGGGCCGGCACGTCGCGGGCCAGGACCCGGTTGTGGGCGGCCGCCAGTGGCACCTCCTCCTCCGCGAGCGGGGACAGGAGCGCGGCCACGACCGCCTGGTGTTCCTCGACCGTGCGCACGGGGCACATCCTGACCGATCACCGACGGCAGTCGACCGGGAGGGAGCCGCGCATGGCCGACGTGGTGGTCCTCGGACAGGTCGGCCGGGACCTCGTGCTCCGGGTCGGCGCGCTGCCGGAGGCCGGCGGCTCGGCGGTGGTCACCGAGCGTCGGGAGGTGCTGGGCGGCAAGGGTGCGAACCAGGCGGTGACGCTGGCCCAGCTGGGCGTGCCGGTGGCGCTCGTCGGCGTCGTCGGCACCGACGGGCCGGGCGCGGAGGCCCTGGCGCAGGCGGCCGCCGACGGGATCGACGTCTCGGCGGTGCGGCGGCGCCGGGGGGCCACGACGGCGCTGCTGGTCGACGTCGTCGCCGACGGCGGGGCGCGGCGGCTGCTCGAAGACGTGCCCGACGCCGTGCGGCTCACCCCGGAGGACGTCGCGGCGGCCGCGGACCAGCTCGCGGCGGCGCAGCTGGTGATCCTGCAGCTGCAGCAGCCCGCCGCCGCGGTCCGGGCGGCCCTGGACCGGGTGCCGGCCGGCGCGGTGGTGGTCGCCGACGGCGCCCCGGCCGACGCGGCGACCCGCGCGGCGGTCCTGGCCCGCGCCGACGTCGTCCGGGCCGACACGGCCGAGGCCGCCCCGCTGACCGCCCGGGAGCCGACCGGGCCGGAGGAGCTGGCGGAGGCGGCCGGCGAGCTGCTGACCGCCGGGCCCCGGGTGGTCGCGATCGGTGCGGGGGAGGCCGGCGACCTGGTCTCCTGGCGGGCCGGCCCCCGGCTCGGGGTCGCGGCCGAGGAGCTCGAGGTGGACCCGGAGTGGGCCGACGGAGAGGTGCTCGTGCCGCTGCTCGGCGGGCCGCCGGCCGATCCGACCGGCGCCGGGGACGCCTACGTCGCCACGCTGGCCGCCACGCTGCTCGGCGGCGGAGCACCGGAGGACGCGGCCTGGGCGGCGTCGGCGGCCGCCTGCCTCACCGTGGCGCACGCCGGCGGCCGCCCGGACCTCAGCCCGGAGGCGGTGCGCCGGGTCGTCCGCCGGGCCCGCGCCTACTGACCGGCCTCCGGGGCTCCCGCCGGCGCGGATCACCGCCGTCCCGGTGTGAGCCCGGGCCCACCCGGGCGCCGGCGCACTCCCCGCCGATAGGGTCGGCCGGAAGTCGTCGGGAGGGGACGGGCGTGGCGGAGTTCGAGAAGATGCTGACCGCGAACGAGGAGTGGGCGAGGAGCTTCCCCGGCGAGCTGCCGGTGCGCCCGGCCCGGCAGGTGGCGGTCGTCGCCTGCATGGACTCCCGGATGCCACTGTTCCCCCTGCTGGGGCTGGCGGTCGGCGACGCGCACGTGATCCGCAACGCCGGCGGGGTGGTCACCGAGGACACCATCCGCTCCCTGACCATCTCCCAGCACCTGCTGGGCACCCGCGAGATCGTCCTGGTGCACCACACGAACTGCGGGCTGCAGGCCACCGACGACACCGCCTTCGCCGACCTGGTCGAGCGGGCCACGGGACGGCGTCCGCCGTGGGCGGCGCGGGCGTTCGTCGACGTCGAGGACGACGTCCGGGAGTCGATGCGACTGCTGCGCGACTGCCCCTACCTCGTCTCGCGGGAGATCTGCGGGAGCGTCTACGACGTGGCCACCGGGCGGCTGAACCCGGTCGCGCTGGAGGTCTGAGAAGGGGCCCTCCTGCCCACCGCCCCTCGCTCCGCTCAGGGGCGGGCCCCTGCAGGAGGGCCGTTCCGGCACGTCTCCTCGCGGCTGGGCCCGGACGGCGACTGGTATCGTGACCGGCTGGCGCGCGGAGCCGGCTGGTGCCCGCGCGCGTTGCACCGTCTCCCGTGTTCGGTGAGGCGATCCCACCAGCCGATCCGACAACGACGGAGGACACGAGCGCCGTGCGCACGTACACCCCCAAGCCCGGCGAGGTCAGCCGGGCCTGGCACGTCATCGACGCCACTGATGTGGTGCTCGGTCGACTCGCCAGCCAGACCGCGATCCTGCTCCGCGGCAAGCACAAGCCCCAGTACGCCCCGCACGTCGACGTCGGTGACTTCGTCGTGATCGTCAACGCCGGCAAGGTGGCGCTGACCGGGTCCAAGCGCGACGACAAGGTCGCGTACCGCCACTCGGGTTACCCGGGCGGCCTCAAGACGATCAACGTCGGCGACCAGCTGCGCACGCACCCCGACCGCGTCGTGGAGCGGGCGATCAAGGGGATGCTGCCGCACAACACCCTGGGCCGGCAGATGCTCAAGAAGCTCAAGGTGTACGCCGGGCCCGAGCACCCGCACGCCGCGCAGCAGCCCCAGCCCTTCGAGATCAAGCAGGTGGCCCAGTGACGACCGCACTGACCGTGACCGACGCCGAGGGGCGTCCGGTGCAGACCGTCGGCCGGCGCAAGGAGGCCATCGTCCGGGTGCGTCTCCTGCCCGGTACCGGCCAGTTCCGGCTCAACGGCCGCACCATCGAGGACTACTTCCCCAACAAGGTGCACCAGCAGCTCATCCGTGAGCCGTTCGTGATCCTGGAGAAGGGTGAGCAGTACGACGTCGTCGGCATCCTCCACGGTGGCGGCGTCAGCGGTCAGGCCGGCGCGCTGCGCCTGGCGATCGCCCGTGCCCTCATCGAGGTCGAGCCCGACGACCGTCCGGCGCTGAAGAAGGCCGGCTTCCTCACTCGTGACGCCCGCGTCACCGAGCGCAAGAAGTACGGGCTCAAGAAGGCCCGCAAGGCGCCTCAGTACTCGAAGCGCTGACCGGTACGCCCGTGGGTCGCCTCTTCGGGACCGACGGCGTCCGGGGTCGGGCCAACGCCGACCTCACGCCGGAGTTGGCCCTCTCGGTGGCACGTGCTGCCGCCGGCGTGCTCGCCGACCGCGACGGGACCTCGCGTCCCGTCGCGGTCGTCGGCCGCGACCCCCGCGCCAGTGGGGAGATGCTCGAGGCCGCCGTCGTGGCGGGCCTCGCCAGTGCCGGTGCGGAGGTGCTGCGCGCCGGGGTGCTGCCCACCCCGGCGATCGCGCACCTGACCGCGGACACCGGCGCCGACCTCGGCGTGATGATCTCCGCCAGTCACAACCCGATGCCCGACAACGGCATCAAGCTCTTCAGCCGCGGCGGTCACAAGCTGCCCGACGCCCTCGAGATCGCGATCGAGCAGGCCGTCGCCGACGGCACGGCGGGGCACCGGCCGACCGGTGCCGGGATCGGCCGCGTCCGCGACCTCCCCGGTGCCGCCGAGAGCTACGCGCAGCACCTGCTGTCGACGGTGGCGCAGCCGCTCACCGGCCTCACCCTCGTCGTCGACTGCGCGCACGGCGCGGCCGCGACCGTCGCGCCCGAGGTCTACCGCCGGGCCGGCGCGACGGTGCACGTCATCGGTGGCGAGCCCGACGGCTGGAACATCAACGACGGCATCGGCTCCACCCACCTCGGGCCGCTGATGAAGGCGGTCGCGGAGGTCGGCGCCGACCTCGGCATCGCCCACGACGGGGACGCCGACCGGTGCCTGGCGATCACCGCGACCGGGGACACCGTCGACGGCGACGCGATCCTGGCGATCTGCGCGCTGGCCCTCCACGAGCGCGGCGCGCTGGCCGGCGAGACCGTCGTCGCCACGGTGATGAGCAACCTCGGCTTCCACCACGCCATGCGCGGCGCCGGGATCGCGGTGCACACCACGGCGGTCGGCGACCGCTACGTGCTCGAGGCGCTGCGTGCGCAGGAGCTCAGCCTGGGCGGCGAGCAGAGCGGCCACCTGGTCTTCCTCGACCACGCCACCACCGGTGACGGCCTGCTGACCGGGCTGGCCCTGCTCTCGCGCATGGCGGCCACCGGGTCGTCGCTGGCCGAGCTCGCCTCGGTGGTGCAGCGCCTGCCGCAGACCCTGGTCAACGTGCCCGTGCGGGACCGGCTGGCGGTCGCCGAGAGCGACGCGGTCGCCGACGCGGTGAACGCCGTCGAGGCCGAGCTCGGCGACGACGGCCGGGTGCTGCTGCGCCCGTCGGGCACCGAGCAGCTGGTGCGCGTGATGGTCGAGGCCCCCACCCAGGAGCAGGCCGACAGCATCGCCGAGCGGCTGGCCGCGGTCGTCGCCTCCTGCAACTGACCGCGCCCCGCGGCGGACTGAGGCGAGGCTCTCGCTCGATCGAGGGACGGCTCCGGCCGCGGTCGCCGGTACCCTCGACGAAATGTGCGGAATCGTGGGATACGTCGGCCCGCAGAACGCCCTGGACGTCGTCGTCGAGGGTCTGCGCCGGCTGGAGTACCGGGGGTACGACTCGGCAGGGGTCGCCGTCCTGGCTGACGGGACGATGACGACGGCCAAGAAGGCCGGCAAGCTGGCCAACCTGGAGAAGCTGCTCGCCGAGCACGCGCTGCCCCCGTCGACGATCGGGCTCGGCCACACCCGGTGGGCCACGCACGGCGGCCCCACCGACCGCAACGCCCACCCGCACGTCTCCGCGGACGGCAAGGTCGCGGTCATCCACAACGGGATCATCGAGAACTTCGCCGTCCTCCGTGCGGAGTGCGAGGCCGCCGGCGTCGAGTTCAGCTCCGAGACCGACACCGAGGTCGCCGCGCACCTGCTCGCGCGTGCCTACGCGCAGACCCCGGACGGGCCGGGCCGGCTGGCCGAGGCGATGCGCGCCGTCAGCCGCCGCCTGGAGGGTGCCTTCACCCTCGTCGCCTCGCACGCCGACGAGCCGGACACCCTCGTCGCCTCCCGCCGCAACAGCCCGCTGGTGGTCGGCGTCGGTGACGGCGAGTACTTCCTCGGCTCCGACGTCGCCGCCTTCATCGCGCACACCCGCGAGGCGCGCGAGCTCGGCCAGGACCAGGTCGTCGAGATCGACCGGGCCCGCGGGCTGACGGTCACCGACTTCGCCGGCAGCGTCGTCGAGCCGGTGGCCTACACCGTCGACTGGGACGCCGCGGCCGCCGAGAAGGGCGGCCACGACTGGTTCATGCTCAAGGAGATCGCCGAGCAGCCGCAGGCGGTCGCCGACACCCTGCTCGGCCGGATCGGCGACGACGGCGCGCTGATGCTCGACGAGGTCCGGCTGTCCGACCAGGACCTGCGCGACATCGACAAGATCTTCGTCGTCTCGTGCGGCACCTCGTACCACGCCGGCCTGATCGCGAAGTACGCCATCGAGCACTGGACCCGGATCCCGGTCGAGGTCGAGGTGGCCAGCGAGTTCCGCTACCGCGACCCGGTGCTGGACCGCTCCACGCTCGTCGTCGTCATCAGCCAGTCCGGCGAGACCATGGACACCCTGATGGCGCTGCGGCACGCCAAGGACCAGAAGGCCCGCGTGCTGGCCATCTGCAACGTCAACGGCTCGACCATCCCGCGCGAGTCCGACGCCGTCCTGTACACCCACGCCGGGCCGGAGGTCGCGGTCGCCTCGACCAAGAGCTTCCTGGCCCAGATCGTGGCCTGCTACCTCGTCGGGCTCATCCTCGCCCAGGTGCGCGGCGTGAAGTACGCCGACGAGATCGCCGCCATCGTCGAGGACCTGCGCCGGCTGCCGGACGCCGTGGCCGAGGTGCTGCTGCAGATGGAGCCGGTGCGCGAGCTCGGCCGCTCGCTGGCCGGCGCCAACACGATCCTGTTCCTGGGCCGGCACGTCGCCTACCCGGTGGCGCTCGAGGGCGCGCTCAAGCTCAAGGAGCTGGCCTACATCCACGCCGAGGGCTTCGCCGCGGGCGAGCTCAAGCACGGGCCGATCGCGCTGATCGACGAGGGGACACCGGTCGTCGTCGTCGTCCCGTCGCCGCGCAGCCGGGAGTCGGTGCACGGCAAGGTGGTCTCCAACATCCAGGAGGTCCGGGCCCGCGGGGCGCGCACCATCGTGATCGCCGAGGAGGGCGACGAGGACGTCGTCCCGTACGCCGACCACGTGATCCGGGTGCCGCGGACGCCGACGCTGATGGCCCCGGTGGTCACCACCGTGCCGCTGCAGGTGCTGGCCTGCGAGATCGCCGACACCCGCGGCTACGACGTCGACCAGCCGCGCAACCTGGCGAAGTCGGTCACCGTCGAGTGACGGCGGCCTGAGCCTCGCCCGAGCGCCGGCGGCGCCCGGGACCTCCGCGACGGCACCGTCGAGGCAGGACGGCGGTCGGGAGTGACGGGACGGGTCCGAGCGGGGAGCATGACCTCCACGCCGCCGTCCGGTCGCCCGTTCGATCCGGCAGGGCCCGGTCGAGGGAACACGCGCTGCCCGGCCGGCCTGGCCACTCGGACCAGCTCAGCCGCCGACGACAGGACCGCGGATGAGCGCCGTGCACGGCCACGAGAGCCCGGCGGACGAGTTCCGTCGCGTCACATCGGTCGATGGCACCTCCCTCGTCGTGGAGCGGGTCACCAGGGGACCGGCGGTGGTGGTGATGGTCCCGGGTGGACCGAACGGCCGGCGGGTGTGGGCCGCCGTTGCCGCACGGCTCGAGGGGACCCATTCCTGCTGGCTGATGGACCGACGCGGCAAGGGCGACTCCGGTGACACCGCCCCCTACAGCCTGGAGCGTGAGTACGAGGACGTCACGGCTGTGGCCGGCTCCTTCGACGAACCGGTCCTCGTCGCCGGTCACTCCTCCGGGGCGGTCTGCGTCCTCGGCGCGGCGACCCGTGGTGCCCGGCTGACCGGCCTCGTCCTCTACGAACCGCCCTGGCCGCACGCCGGCTGGCACCCGACCGCCGAGGGCGCCGACGAGATGGACGAGTTCATCGCTGCCGGCCGACCGGAACGCGCGCTGGAGTTCGGTCTGCGGGAACTCGTCGGGATGCCTGCGGCGGCCGTGGCGGCGATGCGGGGCGGCCCCGGATGGGCCGACCGGGTCGCGCTGGTCCACACCTGGCCCCGGGAGGTCAGGGAGATCACCCGGCTACCGGCCGACCTGGCGCCGCTGCGGAGGATCGCCGCCCCGGTGCTGCTCCTCGACGGCGAGAGGAGCCCGGCACACCACCGACAGGCCACATCCGGTATCGCAGCGGCTCTGCCGAACGCGACCGTGTGACCGAGCTGCCCGGCCAACACCACGCTGCCGTGCAGATGGCGCCACAGCTCGTGGCGGACGCCATCCGGGCCTTCCGGCCCCCGTCCCGGCCTGAGCGGTCCGCCGGCCGGCCGGACGGTCCGTCCACCACCCTGCACGGCCGGACGGGCGGGACGGCGGGGTGCGCGGCGGCACGGCAGACTGATCGTCGTGATCATCGGCGTGGGGATCGACGTGGTGCCGGTGGACCGCTTCGCCGAGTCGCTGACCCGCACCCCCGGGCTGCGCGACCGGCTGTTCACCGCCGCCGAGCAGAGCACGCCGTCTGGCACGCCCCGCAGCGGGGAGTCGCTGGCCGCCCGGTTCGCCGCCAAGGAGGCCGTGGCCAAGGCACTCGGCGCCCCCGGCGACCTGCAGTGGCACGACGCCGAGGTGTGCGTCGGCGACCGCGGCCGACCGCACCTGGAGGTCCGGGGCACGGTCGCCGGCCGCGCCGCGATGCTCGGCGTCACCTCGTGGCACGTGTCGCTGAGTCACGACGGCGGGATCGCCTCCGCGGTGGTCGTCGCCGAGGGCGTGCCGCGGGGCGCCGAGGCGTGATCCCGCTCTTCACCGCCGGGGAGGTCCGCGACGCCGAGGCGCCGCTGCTGGCCGCGACCCGCGAGGGCGAGCTCATGCAGCGGGCCGCGACCGGCCTGGCCACGGTCTGCCTGCGGCTGCTCGGCCGAGCACACGGCGTGCGGGTCACCGCCTTGGTCGGTGCGGGCAACAACGGTGGCGACGCCCTGTTCGCCGGCGCGCAGCTGGCCCGGCGCGGCGCCCGGGTGACCGCCGTCCTCCTGGACGCCGAGCGCGCGCACGCCGCAGGCCTGGCGGCCCTGCGCGCCGCCGGCGGCCGGGTCACCGCGCCGGG